>JACDAW010000216.1 GCA_013695245.1 Pyrinomonadaceae bacterium
CGTTGCTGCGGTCGCGGAAATCCCTGTAATTCGGATACGAAAAAGCTCCGTCGCCGTGCACGAAGAAAAGTTCGTCGGGGCGCTCAACCGGCAACGGCCTCAGCAGCACAGTGTTAAGCAGCGTAAAGATCGAAGCGTTCGCGCCGATACCGAGCGCAAGCGAAAGTACGGCGACAAGCACGAAGCCGGGCTTTTTAAAAAGCGTTCGCGTTGCAAAGCGCAAATCTTGAATTAGATTTCCCATCAGCCACCTCAAAAGTTATCGCTGCTCTTTTTGCTTCACTCGTAGCGTAATGCGACCATCGGATCGACCTTCATCGCGCGTCGCGCCGGGATGTAGCAGGCGAGGAACGTGACTCCGGCCAACAACAACGCAACGTATATAAACGTCAACGGATCAGTCGCGCTCACGTTGTAGAGCACGCTCGACATCACGCGCGTCGCGGCGAAGGAAGCGGCGAGTCCGCAGAAGATGCCAAAGCCGACAAGCGTTAAACCTTCAAAGAGAATCAACCGCAACACGTCCCCTTTGTCTGCGCCGAGCGCCATGCGAATGCCGATCTCTCGTGTGCGATTGCTGACGAGGTAAGCCATCACGCCGTACAAGCCGACGGCCGCCAGCAGCAATGCCAAGAAGCTGAGCGCGCTTGAGAGCCACGCAAACAACTTCGCCGGGGCGAGCGGCAGACGCATGTGCTCCTGCATCGTCACGACGTTTGTAAGCGGAAGGTTTGGGTCGAGCCTTTTCACTTCGGCGCGCACTTGTTTGATAACTGCGCTTTGGTCGCCCGCCGTGCGCACGTGCAAGGTCAACGCCGAGCGGTAACGTTGAGCGAGCGGGCGGTAAGCGTAGAAAGGAGTCTTCTCCGTCAATTGCCCGTACTTGATGTCGCGCGCGACGCCAACGACTTCGAGGTAATCACCTTTAGAATCCATGCGCAGGCGTTTGCCAATGGCGTTACCGTCCGGCGCGATGCGTCGTGCGAGCGTTTCATTAACGATCACCACATCGGGACTCAACGCTGTATCCTGATTGTTGAAATCCTGCCCGCGCACGAGGGGGATTCCCATCGTTTTGAAATAATCCAAACCGACCGTGTTGTGCCAGAGCAACGAGTCTTCATCGAATTGAGCGTTCTCGATTGACTCGCCTTCGACGTATAAAGGCGACACGCTTTTCGGGCCGGCGAGCGGCACAAACTCCGCCAATGCGGCCGAGCGCACTTCCGGCAATGCGCGCACGCGCTCAAGCAACTGTTCTTCAAAAACCTTGCCGCGCGCTTTATCGTAGTTGGCGAGTCCGAGATCGAACGACGCCATCACGGAGTTTTCAAGCGCGAAGCCCGGTTCGGCGTGCTGCGTGTTACGTAAACTTCTGATGAAGAGTCCGGCGGCGACGAGCAGCAGAAGCGAGACGGCGACTTGTGTGACGACAAGCAAATTGCGCAACGTGAATCTGCGTCTTCCACCCCGCACAATCACCGCTTCATCTTTCAAAGCTGACACCACATCGGGCTTTGAAGCTTGCAGTGCGGGCACAAGTCCGAAGACGATGCCGGTTGTAACCGAGAGCAGCAAGGTATAGATGAACACGCGCACGTCGGGGCTGACATCAGGCGCGACGGAATTTTGCGGCAGTAGAGCTAAAAGCAGATCGGTGCTCCACAAGGCGAGCATTAAACCCGCCACGCCGCCAAAGAGCGCAAGCAACACGCTTTCCGTCAACATCTGCCGCACGATGCGCCAGCGTCCTGCGCCGAGCGCGAGCCGCACGGCAATTTCTTTGCGCCGATTCGCAGCGCGCGCCAGCAGCATATTTGCGACGTTGGCACACGCGACGAGCAGCACGAGGCTCACGACCGCCATCAACAAGCCGGTGACTAGGAACACGGGCGTGCTATATTTCGGCGGAACCATTAACCCGCGCGCGGGAACAACCTCTGCTCTGCGTTCGACGCTTCCCCCAGGTTCTGAATGACGTTCACGCCTCGCTTGATGCAACCTGCTCGCAATCGTCTCGACGGCAACTTGTGCTTCGGCGAGACTCGCTTCAGGCTTCAAACGTCCCAACATCGCTAACCAACCGTCGTCGGGCGAAGTAAGCGACTGCGAGCCGGGCTTCGCAAACGGCTCCATCATCATCGGCACCCACAAGTCGGGCGATATCCCTGTGCTCGCGCCGGCGAATCTTTCCGGCATCACGCCGATGATCGTAAACGGATGATTGTTAATGTTGATGCTTTTGCCGACGAGATTCGGGTCGGAGTTAAAACGCCCGCGCCACAAATTGTGGCTCACAACGACGACCGGATGCGTGCCGATTGAGCGGTCTTCTTCCGCGAGAAACGCGCGCCCCGTCGTTGGCTTAGCGCCAAGCACGTCGAAGTAGTTGCCGCTGACGATCTCGCCGCTAACAAGCTCCGTCTCGCCGTTAACAGTCAAACTCATCGAGCGCTCGGCATAAGCCGCAAGCCCGGAGAAGACTCGGCTTTCGTCGCGGTAAGCAACGTAGTCTGGATAAGAAGAAGCCATGCCGTCCCAAACGCGCACAAGTTGGTGCGGATCAGGGAAAGGCAGTGGACGAAAGAGCGCGGCGTTGATAAAGCTGAAGATCGTCGTGTTGACGCCGATACCGAGCGCGATTGAGAGCACCGCAACTATCGTGAAGCCCGGACTCCGAGCCAGCATCCGCAATCCGTAGCGAACGTCTTGCCGCAAAGCTTTCATCACATCACCTCAATTGAACATCTCGCTTATTCGTATCTGAGCGCGATCATCGGATCGATTTTCATCGCACGCCGCGCTGGGAGGTAGCAGGCAAAGAGCGCGACTCCGGCGAGCAGTCCTGCAACGCCGAAGAAAACTAGCGGATCGGTTGCGCTCACGCCGTAAAGTAAGCTCGTCAACATGCGCGTGACGGCAAACGCGCCGAGCAGACCGGCACCGATGCCGACTAAAGTCAATTTCATTCCCTGTCCGAGCACGAGGTGGAGCACGTCTCTCGTTTGCGCGCCGAGCGCCATACGGATGCCGATCTCGTGCGTGCGCTGGCTGACGGAATACGCCATCACGCCGTAGATGCCGACGCTTGCCAGCAGCAACGCCAAGACTCCGAAGACGCTCAAGAGCGCGGCGGAAAGTTGTTCAGTGTAAAGAGAATTGCTTCGTTGCTCGGCGAGCGTGCGCGCGTCGAAGATCGGCAGATTTTTGTCAAGTGTTTGCACCTCACGCCGCACGGCGTTGACCACTGTCCCCGTGTCGCTCGTCGCGCGCACATGAAGCGTCATGTTCGGTTGGTAACTCTGTAAGAACGACGTGTAAAAGGAGGGACGCTGTTCTTCTCGCAGGTTGCGATACTTGCCGTCTTTCGCGACGCCGACGATCTCAAGAGTTGTCGGCGGCTGGGTCGCGCCCGGCGGCACGGGATATGTGAGTCGTTTACCGATTGGGTCTTGACCCGAAAAATAACGCCGCGCCATCGTTTCGTTGATAATCACCGCGCCCTTCGCGCCCTCTCTGTCTTGCTCCGTGAAGTCGCGTCCGTGCACGATGGGAATGCGCATCGTTTGCAGATACCTCGTGCCGACGTTGTTGAAATCAATCTCCAAGCTCTCGCCGGGTCGGGCTTCGTAGCCTTCGATTGCGACGGTTCGCCGCGAACCGCCAAGACTAAGGCGCACGACGCGCGCCAAGCTCGCCGACTCGACGCCCGGAAGATTCTCAACCCGCTCCATAAGGTCACGATAGAAGGCTTGTCCCCGCTTCTCGTCGTACCCGTTAGGGCGCAAGTCGAGCGACATGACGATCAGGTTCTCGGCTTGGAAGCCCGGATCAATTGATTGCAGATTTTGCAGGCTTTTGATGAACAGTCCGGCGCCCGTCAATACGATCAGCGAGAGCGCGATTTGCGCGACGACGAGCAGGCTGCGCAGATTCCACCGGCCTCCCTTTTGCTCGTATGAGCCGGTTTCATCTTTCAGGGTAGGCACTAGATCGGGGCGCGAGGCGGCAAGCGCCGGAGCTAATCCGAACAGCACGCCGGAGGCAAGGGCGAGCAACAACGTAAAGCCGAGGACACGCGCGTCAAGGGAAATATCGAGCGCATTGGGGATAAACGATTTGAAAACATCGGTCGTCCACAAAGCGACCACGAGGCTAATTGCTCCGCCCACAAGCGAGAGCAGAATGCTTTCCGTCAGCAACTGCCGGACGAGGCGCGCGCGGCTTGCGCCAATCGCTAAACGAATTGAAATCTCTTTACGCCTCGAAGCGGCGCGCGCCAGTAAGAGGTTGGCAACGTTCGCGCACGCGATCAGCAAGACAAGCGCGACCACCGCCATCAGAATCTTCAACGGAAAAGCGAGACTGCTTATGTTCCGGGTGTGACCCTTATCTCCGGGCGCGAGAACAATTGCCGCTTCGGTCGCGTTGGGATTCGCGTGCGCGAGTTGACCTGCGAGCACGATCATGCGCGCTTGCGCTTGCTCAATCGTGATGCCCGGCTTGAGGCGTCCCATCACGAGCAGCCACCGTGAAGTTCTTTTACTCAGAAGCTGGCTGCCCGGTCGCGCCTGCTCTTGCATCATCATCGGCACCCAAATGTCAGGAGCCGCGCCCCTCTCCGCACCCGTGAAGCCTGCCGGAGCGACACCGATAATGGAAAAACTGTGATTGTTGATTGTGACCTGTTTTCCCAAGACACCGGGAGCGCCGCCAAACTGTTTCTGCCAAAAGCCATGACTGATGACGGCGACCGGAGCGCTGCCGGGCGTGCGATCTTCTTCGGGGAGAAAGGTGCGCCCTTGTGTAGCGCGCACTCCGAGCACATCGAAGTAGTTTCCTGTAACAAGCTGTCCGCTAATGCGCTCGGTCGCGTCGCCGACGCTCAAGTTGAGCGACACACCGTCCCACGCGATCATTCCGGAGAAGACTTCGTTGCGGTCACGATAGTCAACGTAATCCGGATAGGAGAAGCCGCTGTTGAGTTCAGCTTCACGCTGGGTAAAGACGGTGACGAGTTGGTCAGGTTGGCTGATTGGCAAAGACCGCAAAAGCACGGCATCGAGGACGCTGAATGTCGCCGTGTTGACGCCGATTCCCAAAGCTAAAGACAGCACCGCAACAGCCGTAAAACCCGGATGCTTCAAGAGCACCCTGACCGCATAGCGCATATCCTGCATTAAAGTCGTCATCACACCACCTCCGTCATCTCCTCTTCTTTCACGACACGACCATCGAAAAGATGAATGGCGCGATCCGCATGACGCGCGTAGCGCGGATCGTGTGTGACCATGCAGATCGTTGCGCCGCCCTGATGCAGTTCGTGCAGAAGTTCCATCACCGCTTCGCCGTTCGTCGAATCGAGATTTCCCGTCGGCTCGTCCGCGAGCAGGATTAGCGGTTCTCCGGCGACGGCGCGGGCAACCGCCACGCGCTGCTGTTGACCGCCGGAGAGTTGCGAGGGCAAGTGCTTCGCGCGGTGCGCCATGCCGACTCGCTCAAGCGCATCGGTCACGCGCTTCTTGCGATCCGCGCCGCTCATGCCGCGATACGTCAGGGGGAGTTCGACGTTTTCATACACGGTGAGATCGCCAATCAGGTTGAAGCTCTGGAAGATGAAGCCGACTTCGCGGTTGCGTATGCGCGCGCGCTCCGAGAGCGAGAGATCGGAGACGGTCTTGCCGTTAAGCCAGTAAGCGCCGTCGGAAGGCGTGTCCAAAAGGCCGAGGATCGAGAGCAGTGTGGATTTACCGCAGCCGGAGGGGCCGGTGATTGAGACGTATTCCCCGCGATTGATGTCAAGATGCGTGCCTGAGAGGGCGTGCGTCTCCACCTCGTCGGTGTAGAAAACTTTCTTCACATCTTCAAGGCGAATCAACGGCTGATTCAAAGTAGTGGCAGTTGCGTTCATGAGTTCTCCTTCGGAGGAGGGGCTGGAGGTTGGAGGTCGGGGATTAGTAAAAACAAATCTTTAACCAACCTCTGACCCTCACTCCTAAACCCCCTATTTAAGTTGTATGCGGTTGTAAGCGTCCCACTGCGAGGTGTCAGAAAGAATCACTTGGTCGCCTTCGCGCAGTCCTTCCAAAATCTCGACGGTGTTGACGGAGCTGCGGCCAAGGCGAACTTGCACGCGCATGGCCGTCGTTCCATCAGGTTCTAATTTAAACATTCCGACGGTTGACTGCGCGCCGCCGAAGGCGGGACGCCCGACGTAGAGCACGTTAGCTAAACGCTCAAGTTCAATTGTGCCGTCAACGCTCAAGTCGGGTCGCGCGCCTTGGGGCAATGCGCCGTCGAAAGCGACATCAACCGTCACCGTCCCGGCTTGCACCGCCGGGTCAATGCGCGTCACGTGTCCGGGCACCGTGCCGCTCGTGCGCGTATCAATCGAAGCTTGCTGCCCGATCTGAATGTCCTTCGCTTGCGTCTCAGCGATTTTGAGTTCAGCTTTTAGATTCTGCGGCTCAACGACGCGGGCGAGATTCGTGCCGGGCGTTACCTGCTGCCCAACTTCTACTTGCATCTGCTGCAACACGCCGTTTGTTCCGGCACGCACGCCGAGCGTTCCGACTTGGCTGCGCCTAAGTTCCATCAGCGCGCGATATTGGGAGACGCGCGCTTGTTGCGCGGCGAGTTGCGCTTGGACGGCGCGCGAGTTGGTCGCCAGACGCTGCTGCTCGATGCGGTAACGATTCGCCAAATCTTGCGTCTTAACGCGCGAGAGTTTTAAAGAGAGCGCAGGGATTAAACCCTGACGGGCTAGTTCTTCGTCGGCATCTAATTGCAATTTGGCTTGTTGATATTCCGCCTGCACGCTCGCGGTGGCCGCCTGCTGCGTCATGCGGTCGCTCTCAAGGCGGACGCGCAGATTGTTCGTGTCGGCTTCCGCAGCACGCAGTTGAAATTCGGCGTCCATCGCTCCTTGAGCAAGTTCAGGGTTGCTCAACTCAATGAGGAGCGTGCCCGCCGTCACCTCCGTGCCGGGCTGCACAAAGATGCGTTCGACTCTTCCTTGGGTCGAAGCCGCGATCACGCGCACATCTTCCGGCACCAGCGTGCCAAGACCGCGCACTTGCCGGAGCATCTGCCCGCGCTTGACGGTATCAGTCCAAACAGTTGAACGATCAAGACTCGGCGCGGCGGGTTTTAAGCGCGAGACGCCGAAAGTGACGAGTGCGAGCGCGGTAATGCCGCCCGCGATCATAAATATGCGGCGCAGACGACGATTGCGTTTGCCTTTTTGACGCGGTACATCCATAGCTACTCGCCGGAGGCAAGAGCGAACTGCGTGCCACCCGGAGGCAGCAGGCTAAACGTTTGGAATCTTAAGTTTAATACTTTGGCGGGCGATGGTGGGGCGCGCTTCCGAGTTTCGCTTGTGGGATCATGCGATCCCA
>JACDAW010000018.1 GCA_013695245.1 Pyrinomonadaceae bacterium
GGCGGGGCTGGTCGCTTACACCTGGCGAGAGAAGAAGCCGTCGCTAAATATTCGTGTCAAAGAACAGTTGCTGCTCGTTTTCTAGTTTGCTTACGTCGAACTTACGTTAAATAGCATTTAGCATAGATTTAAGCAGCCACCCTGCCAGTAGCCGCAGCGACGGACGAAATTCCAACCAAGTAATCTTGTAGTCTTGATAAACAAAATTACTGATTGCGACAGTTGATAAGAGGCAAGCAGGCGGGCAGTCCGCTCGAATAACTTGTTGCGGCGTGTGGCATTAAACGGGGTGAGTGCTAAAGCATTTTAGTCACTAACTCCGTCGTTTCTTTCGACGGCGTAACAGGAATTACCTCAAACTCCATAAGGTCTTGCCACTGCAATATCCATTCTTGAAATAAACGCGGATCGTTACATTCCATAAGTTGAAAGCAGCGCTCGAAACTGACTTCAATCCAGCTATCAATGTATTTCAAGCCTTCCGGCATCATCCGCCCTTTTTCCTGAAATCGGCGATACACTTCTTTGGGGCTACGATTCTTAAATCGCTCAATTATCATAAAAAGCATATCGTCTTTCCTCCTTTAATCAATCAAGACTAAATTTCTTCTACCAACATTAGTTTCACAACCGAGCCGACAACTTTTGCCTTATGGCGCTCCTTCTCGCCACCAGCGATTATAATTCCATCACCTGCCGAAAATCTTTCTGTTCTATCGGAAAAGGTTATCTCCAACTCTCCGTCCAAAACATACCCAACATGACCTTTGATACACCAATCATACTCTACAAACTCGCTTGTGAATTCAACCAAACGCAATTTCTTACCATTTCGCACAATGGCTTTGGAGCGAGTGCCGACATTAGACTCGTCCCAAGAAAGCTCGGCAAAGTTGATTTTTGCTTCGTCCATTTTCTTTTTACGTTCACATAAGCAAAGCCGCCCAACGCCCGAATTAACAAAGCGGGAAGAATCTGGCCAAATATTCAATCTTGCGAATGAACGCTGCGCCTCTTCGCGCTCCGGTTGAATGGGTTGTTAGATACGGGCTGCATCTTCATAATAACTTGTAGAATAAAACCGTACTAATCAGCGAATAATCGGCGCTACGCGCGTACTGAGGGATTATTCCTGCGCGTGTGTACCCACACTTCTCATATAACTTCTCGGCAATACTGCCCTGTTCGGTATCCAGCACCAGAAGCGTGCGTCCCACCGCGCGCGCAGATTCTTCCACCGCGCCCATCAGCGCACGCGCAATGCCACGATTACGAAAGCTAGTATGGACGAGTAGTTTCTGGACTTCTGCACGATGCAATCCATTCTGCTTGGTAACAAGTGCAAGCTGTACCGCGCCCGTCACGTCCCCCGCTTCGCTCGAAACAAGTAGTATGCGCTTACCTTGCGCTACTTCATTCAAGGTTTCAAGCCAATACGCTTTAGCCGCCTCAAATGTTAGGGGCGGCAAGAAGCCGACGGAAGAGCCGCTATGAACTGAATCCTGTAAGAGAGCCACCAACTTCGGCAGGATCGGTCTTGCTTGTTCCTCTGATAAGCGTTCGACCTTGTGCATAGCTCATACGTATAACATAGCTTCATTAGACGCGAGCACCTAACTACTGATTAAGCGGCAATGTGCGTGTTAACACTCAAAATCAGCGTATTATCATGCTGCTTGATAATAGCGCTTCATGTGTTATGTAGCAGTTTTATCAGCCTGTGCCAACTTTGTTTCCGACGCGCTCGGCGAGGCGTTTTGCTTCCGGTAAAGCTTCGATGGAGCGAAGTAGTTGCGGATCGGCTTCGAGCAGCTCGCGCGTCGCCGCGTCGCTTCCGAAGGCGGCGGCGGCGATCTCTTCACGAATGCGGAGTTTGGCGAAATCGAGATCGGCATCAAGTTGCGCAGGCGTCAGCCCGGCCGCTGCATCCTGCCGGATGTAGTTGCGGAATGCTTCGACGACGCGATCAGTGACGGGGAAATCAAACTGCCGCGAAGCGCGTTCGCTTTGTGTTCGTTCGGCTCGGTAGTTTTCCAGTCCCGCAAGTTTTCCGGCGACGAGTTGGCGCGTGAAGTGAAAGGCCGCCTCATAGATACGCGCGCGCAGAGGGGAAGCGGTGTCTAAGGGTTTCACTTCGATGTCAGGCGTGATGCCGCCACCGCCATAAAAGACGCGACCGGCGGCGGTGCGCACGGCGGGGCCGGACGGTGTCGGTTGCGGCGATGGAGCGATGACGGAAGCGTCCGGCGCGGCGGGTGCAGTCGGTTGTGCGGGTTGCTGTGAAGAGGAAGTCGTTTGAGTTGCGGACGATTCGTTTGCGGAGTCGTGATGAGCGTAGTAATCGTAAAGCGATCCGTTGGAGTAGTCACGTTGGATCGAGCGACCGTAGGGCGTGTAATACTTGGCGGTCGTAAGCGTGAGTCCCGCGCCGAAGGGAAGCTGTAGGACGTGTTGCACAAGCCCTTTGCCGAAACTCGTTTCGCCGACGACGATAGCGCGACCGTGATCTTGAAGCGCGCCAGTGACGATCTCCGAAGCCGACGCGGAATTTCCGTTAATCAACACAACGAGCGGAAAATTCTCCGGCGCGGATTCAGAGTTTTTGTAAACCCGCGGCCGTTCCTCGGCGCGTCCTTTAACGGAAACCACGACCGCGTCGTGCGGTAGGAATTCTCCGGCGACACTTACGGATTTTTCTAACATCCCGCCGGGATTATTGCGCAAGTCGAGAACGAGTTCGCGCGCCCCGGCGCGTTTCAGATCGCTGATGGCGCGGCGTAGTTCCGTATCCGTCGTTGATGTAAAGCCACCCGTTAGTCCGATGTAACCGACGCCGGGACGGACAATGTATGAAGTGCGAATCGAAGGCACGGGCACGGCGTCGCGGACAAGCGTGAAGTATTGCGGGGCAGGCGTTGAGGCGCGTTCGACACAGACGTTGACGGTTCCGCCACGTTCGCCGCGCACGCTCTTTGAGACTTGCTGCGTTGTCCACTCGCGCGCGTCTTGGCGGTCAATCTCAACGATGCGATCTCCCCAACGAAGTCCGGCGCGGTCGGCCGGGCTGCCAGCGAAAACCGATTGCACATAGACGCCGTCGCGGTGGCGCAAGATAGAAACTCCGATACCGTAGAAGCTCGCGTTCTGATCTTCGCGCAACTTCGTAAATTCCGCGCGGGTGAAAAACGATGAATGCGGATCAAGCGTCCAGAGCATACTCTGGATTGCGCTCGCGTTAACTTTTTCGTAGTCAACCTCGCTCGCATAATTTTCCTTAACGGCGGTGAGCGCTTCGCGGTAATCGTTCTCAACAAGTTCGACGGGAGTGCCCGACGCAGTCTTGCGCGGAGAAGTTTCGAGCAGCGACGTATCGCCTTCCTTGTTAACGCTGATGGACGCGGTAGAACGTTGCGCCCCGCTCAGTGCTGCGCCGATCACGGAAGAAAGCAGCACAATAAAGAGCGCGGCGAGGGCAAATCTTCGATTTTTGATAAATTGCAAGTTCTTCACTCCAAACGCGCCGGATGCGCGAACGAAAATATTAACATAGCGCGCGCTCTCCTCCATTCATTTTGCCGTTCGTCTTATGCTATAGTTGCAAAAAATTATGCGCGCGGCGAGTTGCAAACGAAGGTTTGTTGCGCGATCTGTACTTTAGAAAACGATAAAGGAAATTCAATCAAGATGAATCCTGCCCTCTCTCTTATTGTTCCCGCTTACGACGAATCAACCAGAATCGGCAACTCGCTGCAACTCATTTTCGATTACTTTAAAGATCAATCTTACGATGCGGAAGTGATCGTCGTTGACGACGGCTCAACGGACGATACGGCGCAGACGGCTGAAAAAAGTTTCGCTGGGCGCGGCCGAGTAGAGGCGGAAGTAATTCGCGTGCGCCCGAATCGAGGGAAAGGTCACGCCGTGCGCGTCGGCTTACTCGCGGCGCGCGCGCCCGTCGCCGTCTTTTCAGATGCCGACCTTTCGACGCCGATCACGGAACTGCCTAAGGTAGTCGATCCTGTCACGCGCGGAGATTACGATCTCGTGTTCGGATCGCGCGCGCTTGACCGGAGTCTCATCGGGGTGCATCAATCATGGCGGCGCGAGCAGGGCGGAAGAGCGATCAACTCGCTTGTTAAGCTTGCGACCGGAATGCCGTTTTCGGATACGCAGTGCGGCTTCAAGGCGTTTCGGATGGACGTGTGTCGTCCGGTCGTTGAAGCCGGACGCATTGATCGTTTCGGGTTCGATATCGAATTGCTTTACATCGCCCATCTCGCCAAACTGCGAATGCTCGAACAAGCCGTGCGCTGGGATCACTACGAGGGAAGCAAACTCAGTCCGCTGCGCGATGGATTAAGGATGCTCAATGAAGTGCGCGAGATTCACGCGAATGCGCGGCGGGGCTACTACGACGAAGCGGTCAGGAGCGCAAGCAGAATCATGGCACAGAAAACGGGGCGCGCGGTTTTTGATTCAAGCAGAGAGATGGCCGTAGAATCCGATGCTTCGCCGCATTTGGCCAGCCCCGCGCAAAGAATCTAAAAACGGTGGATAGGGGTTAGGGGCTGGTAAAAAACCGAAATCCGCCTTTCCAGCCCCTAACCC
>JACDAW010000021.1 GCA_013695245.1 Pyrinomonadaceae bacterium
CTGCGGGGTTGCGCGTCGCAAGCGCAATCAATTCGGTGTTGCGATTCGTCGCGCTGCTTGCTGTCGCGTCAAGCGTCGAGCGCACGCCCGCGCGGTCGCCCACTACCAACATACTCGGATTCAACGCGACGACCGCCACATCGCTCAAACGCGCGTTGAACAATCCGAGCAAGCGCACCTGCTCGTTTAAAGTAAAGAGGTGGATCGTCTTTCCCTTGTACTGCTCGGTTGAATACTTTCCCTTCGACGCTAACCGCCCGGCCGCGACGAGCGTATCCGGGTTGAAGCTTCCTTGCAGCACAACGACCGGCTCCATCTTCGTGACGCGCGCCGTCGGATTCGTAAACCGCACGCCAACAGCCGCGCGGTTGAACGAACGCAAGTCGAGTCCCGTGCGCTGACGAAAACGATCAATGTCGGCGTTGATCTCGGCCATCTTCGGCGACCCGGCAAGCGCGCGCGGCAATACGTCCTTCATGATCCGTTGGATGTCAACGAACATTACGCCGTCGGAAGTCGGGAGCACATAAAGCGGATCGACCGTTCGTTGCTGACTGTTGGCAGTCATGGCAGTGGCAAGCGTTAAAACGAAGGCGAAAAATAGTAGGTGTGATTTTCTGTTCATAGAACTTGATCTAACTCCTCAAAGCTTCTAAATGTTCGGACAACAAAGTAAATTCCAGAAATGAAATCGTCGGGAGAGTTGCGCGCGTGGATATACGTCTTTCGCGCGCCCGTTCAACGAGTTCTGATGCACCCTAAGCCGCGCGAGGTTGGCTTAAATTCTTTCGCGCCGATCAAACCCGCTCAAGTAAAAGCGCCAGCCCCATGCCGCCGCTAACGCAGAGCGTGACGAGTCCGCGCCGCGCCGTGCGCCGTTCCATTTCATACAAAAGCGTTGTCGTAATGCGCACGCCCGTGCAGCCGATTGGATGGCCGAGCGCGATTGCGCCGCCGTTGACGTTTAAGCGTTCCGCGTCGAAATCCAACTCGCGGTCGCAGGCGATGACTTGCGCGGCAAAGGCTTCGTTAAGCTCAACGAGATCGATCTCTTTGAGAGTAAGCTTTTGCCTTTCCAGCAGACGCCTGACGGCTGGCACAGGGCCGATGCCCATGATTTCCGGGCGCACGCCCGCCACCTCATAATCAACAAGGCGCGCTTGCGGCGTCGCGCCGGATTCCTTCAACGTTTCTTCGCTCATAACGACCACGGCCGCCGCGCCGTCCGTGATGCCGGAGGAATTTCCCGCCGTCACCGTGCCTGTTTTCGAGAATACGGGCGGAAGTTTCCGCAAGCTCTCAAGCGTCGTGTCCGAGCGCGGGTGTTCATCGCGCGCGAACATCACGGTTTCGCCACGTCGCCCTTTCGTTTCAACCGAGACGATCTCTCGATCAAAACGTCCGCCGTCAATCGCCGCGGCCGCGCGTTGCTGCGAGCGGTGAGCGTAAACGTCTTGCTCGTCGCGCGAGATTTCATACTGCTGCGCGAGGTTTTCGGCCGTTTCGCCCATCACAAGACCGGAAAGCGGATCGTTAAAGCCGTCACGGTACATGCCGTCAACAAGTTCGGTATTGCCGAGCCGCGCGCCGAAACGCGCGCCTTCGGCGTAGTACGGCACGCGTGACATGTTCTCAACGCCGCCAGCGAGAACAGCCCGCGCTTTACCTAACATGATCTCCTGCGCGGCGAGGATGATCGCTTACAGGCCAGAGCCGCACGCTTGATTAACGGTGAACGCAGGCACCGTCTCAGGCGCTCCGGCGCGATAAGCGATCTGCCGCGCGACGTTCGGCCCCGTTCCCGCCTGCCGCGCCGATCCCCAGATCACTTGCCCGATTTTATCGGACGATAAACTCGCGCGTTGCAAACTTTCGCTGGCGACGGCCGCGCCCAATTCGGCCGCCGTTGAATCCTTCAACGCGCCGCCGAAGCGACCGATAGGCGTGCGCACCGCGCCAGCGAGATAAACATTTTTCATTGATTACCGTTCCTTCAATCGGTATTAGTTGTTACCGGCTTTCGTTCGACTGAAAGATTTGATGCCGCCGCAAGCTAAAAATTTGTTTTATTTAGCTGTGGTTAATGTTATCACACGACGCGCCGGAGGGCGGACACGCCGCAATCGAGGCAGAAGTTTTGATTAAAGACCAAACGAAACCTGACTACATCACGGACGCGCGCCGCATCAACGAGATGCTCGATGCGCACGATGAATGGCTATGCTCCGAAGGCGCGGCGAAGAAGTCGTTCGCGTTACGACGCGGCGAATATGATCTGCGGGCGGAAAGGGATCGTCTGCTTTTTTCCTGTTGGGGTGAGCGCGGCGCGCGCGTCTGGCGCATTCTTAGTTGGGAGCGCGCGGGTGAAAAACTACTGCTCAAAGTTGCGCGCCGCATGAATGCCGAACATGCGACGCTTGTGCTCATGCCGCGCGCCTCCTCCGTTGCCTACCAACAGAGCTTGACGGACGCCCGCCGCGCGCTCTGCGACAGGCTTGCCGCGCTCGCCTCGAACACGCTCGGCGCGAGTGGAGACTTGCGCATCGAGCGTGCGTCTTTAAGTCGGGGTAGGCGGCGGGGCGAACCCGGACGCTACGCGCGGATTCTGCTGCGTGGTAAAAACGAATCGATCCTCTTCACCGCTCCGGTCGTCGAATTGCACGATGCGGAAGCCGACGCTTTCCTCGCATCGGCGCTTCTCTGGTTCTCACGTCTTAACGGACGCCTCCCCGCGAAACTTTGTCTCGCTGCCACACGCGAACTTGCCACAGCCGTTAGCGAGCGTTGCGCGTTGTTGCGCGACGAACTGCGAAACCTGATCCGCGTTTACGAAACGGATGATTCATGCGCGAGCCTGACGTTGACGCCACCCATTGCTATGCAGGAGCTACTTGCCGACGCGCCGCCACTGCTTCGTCCGGCTCGCGCTCACCCTAGCGATTGGGCGCGTCAAATCATTGAGCTTGCCCCGGAAGCGATTGACGTAGTGCGGGCGCGGCGCGGCGAAACGCTGCGTTTCCACGGACTCGGATTTGCCCGCGTCAGGCGAGTGATGAAAAAGGAATTCGTGTGGTTCGGCGTTCGCGGCATCACCGCCAATCACTTGCTGGACGAAAATAACTTTGCAGAGTTACTCAAACTCCTTGACGAACTCAAAGCGCATCGCCGCGCAGAGGCAGACGACCACGCGCACGCGCTTTACCGCGCCGCGCCCGAAGCGTGGCTCGAATCCCTGCTGCGCCGTCGCATCACGCAACTCGATCCCGGACTCATCCTCTCACCGCTTCACGCGCAATTTCGACTCGCGCCTCGTCGCTCAGAAAGTGAGGCGCAAGTGGCAACACCGAGTTCTGCTGCGCGCCCCGCCGATCTGCTCGCGCTCCGCAATGATGGTCGTCTCGTTCTGATCGAGCTAAAGGTTTCGGAAGATGTTGTGCTTCCTCTACAAGCGGCCGATTATTGGCGGCGCGTCGAAGCGCAAAGACGCTGCGGCAATCTTCAACGCATAAGGTTGTTTGACGAAAAGATTATCGCTAACGAGCCGTCGCTTGTTTACACGGTCGCCCCGACGCTTCGCTTCCACCGACAGTTTGCTACCATCGCGCGCAGCATCTCGCCCGAAATAGAACTCTATCGCTTCGACATCAACGAAGACTGGCGCACGGGCGTGCGCGTGATGCGGCGCGTTCGAGTCAATTGAGGATTTAGTAGTTTGTTTTCCGAAGAACCTTAACGTCATCAACACAACAAAGGGCACATAGTTTTGCGGTGGGGCGTTTATTGCATAGCAGGTGTGATTAAAGATTGCAGCGACGGGCGTGGCAGAACGGCATACTCCGGCGCGATCTGTCCGGCGCGCACGTAGGCGACGCGCGCGTCTTCTTCATCGCCGAGCGCGCGGCGCACGTCGCCCAACATCAGCCACCCATCTACGTCTCCGGCGCTCGTCTTCGTGTAAGCTTCTAACTGCTCCAACGCCTCCTTCAATTTGCGGTCGAGGATAAGCAAGCCGATGCGGACGGGCGCATAAGTGGTGTTGAGCCGCGCGGCTTCTTGCCAATTTTGGCGCGCTTGCGCGAAGTCGCCTTTCGCGTAATAGATCAAGCCGAGGTTGGAGTGTGACGACACGGCAACGGGCGAACCGGGAACGAGTTGGATGATGCGTGCGTACCGCTTCGCCGCTTCATCTAACTGTCCGAGCCTGAGCAATGTGCTGCCGAATGCAGCGAGTATGGAAGGCTGATAAATTTGCTCTTGCGGATTTATTAAACTTAGAGCCTGACGATAAAACGGCAGCGCATCGGCATAACGCTTTTGCGCCCGAAGCACCTCGCCGACTTGGTACGGCAACAGGGGGTTGCGCGGGTCAAGCTCGAAGGAGCGACGGTAAGCTCTTTCAGCTTCCGGCAAATTTCCGCGACTGTACATGATCAAGCCGAGCGCCGTGTAGTTGGCAGCATCGTTTCGGTTACGTTCGATAGCGCGGCGCGCCGTTTGTTCGGCTTCATCGAGGCGTCCGAGCAGCGCGTAGGCGATGGCTAAACCGGCGGGCACGTTTCGCTCTGCCGGGTTCAACTGAAGCGCGCGGCTGTAGTTTGTGACGGCGTCCGCGTAGCGGTCTTGCAAGAGAAAGATATTGCCGAGTCCGACCAACGG
>JACDAW010000024.1 GCA_013695245.1 Pyrinomonadaceae bacterium
GAATGCCGTTGTTCCGATCCTCAAGCACAACGCCGCTCACTCGTATGCCGTACAAATTGCCGTTGTTCAAACCTGCGCGTTCGACCGGATTACCAGCGTTGGTTTTGTCACCGAGATAGAGGTAAACCTGCCCACCGGCGCCGTCGTCCATGCCCATCACGACTGTTTTGTCGCCGGTCGCGGGATGGGCAACTGAGTTTTCCCAACTAAATTTACCGAGATAAGGCAGTTCATAGGTATCGCCGTCAGACGAACCGTTGACCACGTGCCCGAAGGCTCTGCCCTCCGGCCCGACCTCTTCACCGTTCATGTAAATGCGACCGTCGCTGAATCCGAGGTTGGTGGTCGCGTTGAAAAAGGCTGACGCGGGCGGCAGATCCGCCGAGCACAGCCGACCCATCCTGACGCCTTGCGCGAGCGGGTTGAAAGAACTTGTCACTGGGTCCCACGTCGCAACCTGCTCGACCAAATCATCACCATTCAGTACGGTGAGATCGCTTTTGCGGATGACCCATCTGGAGACGAAGGACGTGTTAGCGCCATGCTCACGCACCGCGCCTAGTCCTTCAGGAATTTCATGGTTTATCAAGACGCTAAAGGTTCCGTCGTTATTGTCGAACGCGCCTAAGCCGTCCGGGATTCTGACCATCCGGTAGGGCGTGCCGTCCGGTTTGTTGTTGACCGAATCACCGACGGTGAGAATTGATTCTGTGATCACGCCGGGAATCGTCGGCACGACATACGGCGACCGCGAACTGCTGGGGCCGATTGTGACATTGCTCTGCGCTGAAGAGATGTGAATGCCGCCGACGATGATAGCGGCGCTCAAGGCTAACACGATGATCAAGCGTTGCTGGGTAATGCTCATGCTACTTATTTCCCTTCTGTGTTAATAGACAAAAATCGCCAAGCGCGTTTGAGTAAAACACGCCTCTGAACCTCGCTCTTGCTGCTGTGGCGATGATGTTCTAACAGCCGTGTGTTAACCGCGCTTTAAGCGACAATGAACTTATCCTTAAAAGTAAGAACGGAATTAGCAGAGGTGAGAATTTATTACGTGTAGAGTGAAGGATTGCTATCGGAATATCAATCGCCGAATTCATAAGGCGATATGTGAGCTATACAAAGATGATTAAAAAGGAGGGCGCGGTTGAGTGATTCAAACTGAACTGATAGCAATGGAAGCAGTCAAATCATACTATCGCTCTTCGATTCGAGGAATATTCTGCTCCGCCTTGATCACTTCAACGCCGCTTTCGGAAGCGATGATCGCAATGTCCGCCATCCCGATAAAGAGTCCGGTCTCGATCACTCCCGCCAAAAGCTTTAACGCTCGGTGCAAACTCGCCGGATCGTTTATCTCTCCGCACGCACAATCCAATATGTAGTTGCCGTTGTCGGTCACGTAAGGTTGCTCCGCCGCATCCAGTCGCAGCGTTGGCGTGCAACTCAAGTCTTCTGCGAGGCGGCGTGCCGTCACCTGCCACGCGAAGGGCACGACCTCGACGGGCAAAGGGAAACGGCCGAGCGCGGCGACACGCTTGCTTTCATCTGCAACGATGATTAAACGCTTCGACGCGGCGGCAACCAACTTCTCGCGCAGGAGCGCGCCGCCGCCCCCCTTAGTGAGATCGAGCGACGGATTAATTTCGTCTGCGCCGTCAATGGTTAAGTCCAATTCTTCGATCTCATTGAAGCCAACAAGCGTAATGTCTTGCTCGCGCGCCAGCTTCTCCGTTCTCCGCGATGTCGGGACGGCGCGAATGTTTAACCCTTGCTTCACCATCGAACCCAACCGCATGATCGTCCAGTAAACGGTCGAGCCGGTGCCGAGGCCGACGTTCATGCCGTCTTCGACGAACTCTACTGCCTTCTCGCCTGCTCTTTGTTTCGCGTCCATGATGTTGAACTTTGCTCCGTCGCGCGCATTTGATCAGCAACGTGCCGGAACGCCGCTTGTGCCTTCAATCGTGTTCAGCTAAACGATGTTTCGTGCTTGCGCTCCGGCACAAATTTACGATTTCGTTATTCTTCCCTCGCAAAAATTTCATTCGCCTCCTCAAGCGACTCTTTCGAGCCGATGTCGAACCACAGTCCCGGCACGCGCCATGTGTAAAAGGGCGTGCGCTTATGCATCCACTCGACGAGTCGGCCGGGCTGATCCGGGTTATTACCTTCGGCGACGTACTGCTTAATGAGCGACAGCGAAGATTGCGGATAATAGTAGAGCGCAATCGCGGTGAGCGTGCTCTTCGGATGCGCGGGCTTCTCCTCGAAGAACGTGATCCGCCCATCTGCATCCGTCTCGATTGAGTTGTACTTCTTAATTTCCTCCAAATCGCCAACATCGTAAACCGCAACGACCGGCGCGCGCCTTTGTCGGCAGAACTCGCCAAACGCTTCGAGGCTGCGGTTAAAAAGATTATCGCCCGCCACTACGATCACGTCGTCCTCTATCCTCTCACGCGTCAACACAAGGTGCATATCGCCGATAGCGCCCAGCTTGTTCGCATCGCTCGTCGAGTTGTCGTTGACGATTGTGATCTCTGACCCGCTCTTACCGTTTCTGTACTTCTCCGACCAACTCTGAAACTGTGCGGCGAACTTTGCGTTAGTGACAACGTAAATGCGCTCTACTTCTTTGATCGGTGACAAATTGTCCAGCACATGTTCGATCATCGGCTTGCCAGCGACATCGAGCAACGGCTTCGCGCGATTAAGCGTTAGCGGATACAAACGTGTGGCGTAACCGGCTGCCAAAATAATTACCTTCATGCTCTCTTCCTTTTCCGCGTTTGATAATTTGAATTACATTCGACGCTGTTTCGTATTCAATGCGCGTTATTTGCGTCCGGCATTTATCAGCGACATCAAATCCAATTTGAGCATGTCGCCGATCCGTTCAACAGTGACATCAGCCGGTGGATATTTTCCGCCCTCTGCCGGGTCGAGGGCGTAGTGTCCTTGTCGCGGAAAGACGGTGATCACACGCGCGCCCCAAATCTTCTTAACCGCCGTTAGAATCCGCAGCTTGTCGTCCACCAAGATGTAGCGTTCGGACGGGAAGCGTCGCTCCACGTCTGCCAGCTCCGTTTCTTTATGAATGTAGATCAAAACGTTTCGTTCAACCGCCTCGAACA
>JACDAW010000030.1 GCA_013695245.1 Pyrinomonadaceae bacterium
CTGTCATGCGGCGTTTGCCCTTAGCGAAGCGGGCTTCGAGACGATCATGGTCAACTGCAACCCGGAAACCGTTTCGACTGATTACGACACAAGCGACCGCCTCTACTTTGAGCCGCTCACGTTCGAGGACGTGATGAACATCGTCGAAGTTGAAAAGCCGGAAGGCATCATCGTGCAGTTCGGCGGGCAGACGCCGCTTAATCTTGCGATGCGTTTGCAAGAGGCGGGCGCGCCCATTATCGGCACGTCGCCCGATTCGATAGACCTCGCGGAAGATCGCAAACGCTTCGGCGCGCTGCTCAGTGAACTAGGCATCCCGCAGCCTGAAAACGGCACAGCCGCATCGGAAGAGGAAGCTAAAGCAATCGCCGCTTCGCTCGGCTATCCCGTCCTTGTGCGCCCCTCTTACGTTTTAGGCGGGCGCGCAATGGCGATTGTTTACGATGAGAAAACTTTGGACGAATACATGCGCACGGCCGTCGAAACTTCGCCGCAGCGACCCGTGCTCATTGATAAATTTTTAGAGCGCGCGGCGGAGTTTGATGTTGATGCGGTATCGGACGAAGAGACTTGTGTGATCGCGGGAATCCAAGAGCACATCGAGGAGGCGGGGATACACTCCGGCGATTCATCGTGCGTGCTTCCGCCCGTGCGCGTGGCAGAGGAACACTTGGAGACGATGCGCCACTACACGCGCAAACTCGCCCGCGCGCTTCGCGTCTGCGGTCTGATGAACATTCAATTTGCGATCAAAGATGAGCGCGTCTATGTCTTGGAAGTCAACCCGCGCGCGTCGCGCACCGTACCGTTCGTGTCAAAGGCGACGGGCGTGCCCCTCGCGCGCATCGCCGCGCTTGTGATGGCGGGCGCGAAGCTTTCCGGGTTTAACTTGCCGGAAGATTTATCGGTGGATCGTTTCTACATCAAATCTCCCGTGTTTCCTTTCGCCAAGTTTCCGGGCGTTGATCCCGTCTTGAGTCCTGAAATGCACTCGACGGGCGAGGTGATGGGCGTCGGCCAAACTTTCGGCGAAGCTTATGGCAAAGCGATGATGGGCGCAGGACTTGCGCTGCCGACGGGCGGCACGGCTTTCGTCAGCGTCGTTGACGCCGACAAGGGACACGCTGGCGTGCTCGCCCGCCGTCTCGCGCGACTCGGCTTCCGGCTGATGGCGACCGTCGGAACTGCTGCGCGTCTGCGCGAAGTCGGGCTTGAGGTTGAAACTATTTTCAAAGTCAACGAAGGTCGCCCGAACATTGTGGACGCGATCAAGCAAGGCGAGATCGCGCTTGTCATCAACACGCCACTCGGTCAAGCTTCGCATTACGACGAGCAGGCGATCCGCCGCGCCGCGCTTCAATACAACGTGCCGTGTGTGACGACGATCACGGGCGCGCAAGCTCTCGTCGAGTCAATCGCCGCTTACGGACGCGAACCCGTGCGGGTGCGTTCCTTACAGGAATTACATAAAGAGAAGGGTGTTCAACCAAACGCTGAAGGCATAGCTACTTGACGGAAATCAATATCCTCGAACGGAGTTTGTGATGGAAATAAATAGTCCAGAAACGATCAAGCGCATTCTCGATGAGTGTCGCACGGTGGCCGTCGTCGGTCTTTCGTCAAATCCGATGCGCCCTTCACACGGCGTGGCGAGTTACATCCAGCGACAAGGCTACCGCGTGATTCCCGTCAACCCGAACGAACGGGAGGTGCTCGGCGAAAAATCATACGCGACGTTGGCAGACGTGCCCGAAAAGATCGATCTCGTTGACGTGTTCAGGAGATCGGAAGATGCGGGCGCGGTCGTTGACGAAGCGATCAATGTCGGCGCGAAGGCCGTGTGGTTGCAGGAAGGCGTGGTTGACCGTGAAGCGGCGAAGCGCGCAGCAGACGCCGGATTGCTCGTCGTGATGGATCGCTGCTGGCTGAAGGAACACGCGCGAAGAAGATAAGGAGCGAATCCGATGCCTGTAGAAATAAACGCCGCAGTCGTCACAGTGAGCGACCGTTGTGCGCGCGGCGAACAAGATGATGCGTCGGGCAAACTCCTCGTCGAGTTGTTGCAAGAGATTGATGCGCTCGTCGTGCACAAAGAGATCATGCCGGATGATCTCGATCCGCTCGCCGAACGCTTGCGCGAATTGACGGAACGCGAAGATGTAAATCTCGTCGTGACGACTGGGGGAACAGGTGTTGCGCCGCGCGACAACACGCCGGAGGCGACGCGCCGCGTCATCGAGCGCGAAGTGCCCGGCATGGGGGAAGCGATGCGCATGGAGACTTTGAAGCAGACGCCAATGGCGATGATCTCGCGCGGCGTCTGTGGCATCCGTTCAGGCGCGCTCATCGTTAATCTGCCCGGCTCGCCTGCGGGCGTGCGCGAATGTTTCGCCGTCATCAAACCTGTGCTGCCGCACGCCGTCGCCTTGATTAAAGGCTTGCCCCACCATCAAGCCGGGTAAATTCTCGCTTCGGATAATCGTTAAATAGCCTTGACTCGTCTTGCAATTATTCACCTTTGATTCGGCGTTGAATCTTCAATGAAAGGCTATGCCGAAGCCGATTGTGAAGTTGTTTGCCCTTCTACTTGTCTGGCTGAGTGGTGAAAAAGGGAATCCTGAGATGTCGAAGTTGCGCGTGAAGATGGGGTTGTAATCTAGCTCGACAAGCCGCAGGTCAACCCTTCGATTAAGGCGCAGGTCAATGCCGCCGCCGAGTTTCATGGCAAAGCTCGTCACTCTATTTCTGAGAGTATAATTGTCTTCGGGGATTGCAGCAGACGTGTTCACTCCTCTAAAGGTGTTGACCGCCGCGCCGAACAGAGCATGAGCAAACGGCTTGAAGCGCGCGGTTCTCCCGTTGTCTTTCACCTGCACGCCGCCGAGAAAGTTGTAGATGCGCTGTTTGGTGTTGATGGTTTCAGTATTGCCGAAGACAAAGTCAGTGAACGGTTCAGTTTTAGAGTGACCGCTCACATTGCCTTTAATGCCGAAATAGCGATTGAAGTTGTAGGTGATTGAGGCGTCGAAGCCGTTGAAGCCGCGACGTTGACAGAAGGAAGTTTGATAGTTTCTGCCGAGGATGTCCGTCGCCGCGCTCGAGCATTGCGCGACGGTTGAACCGAAAACTGTGGTGGCTTCGGCATTGGGCTGCACGCTGGCGCGTGAGTAGCCGCCGTATAACTCAACTCTATTGTAGTCGTCTGAATTTTGTGCAAACGCCGTCGAAGC
>JACDAW010000049.1 GCA_013695245.1 Pyrinomonadaceae bacterium
GCCGCCCTAAACCGCCGCCCGATTGATTTGACGATTGCCACCTTCGCCCTCTTCGGCATGATGAACTGGATTTACAACTGGTATGATCCGCAAGGCGTAATGGGCGTTGCCGAACTCGTGGATAACATTACGCGCCTATTTCTTTCCGGCTTTCTGGGCGAGCCTTGCGACGAAGAGTTGAACTTCACCGCGCCCGTCGAGCCTTTCAGCGTTTGGCGCGGCACAAAAATCGAGACATTGAATTCCTAAGCAATCAAACTACTTTTAAGGAGCAAATTTAAAATGGCGGAAGCAGAAGCGAAAGTGCAAGAGCCGATAGAAGAGATCGGCAATCTCGTTAGATATTACGTGCAGGACGGAGTTGCCGTCTTGACCTTAAACGATCCTCCGGCGAACACTTACACCTACGAGATGATGCAGGAGATCGACCGTTCAATTCTCGACGCGCGCATGGACGACGATGTTCATGTGATTGTCATACGCGGAAACGGCGACAAGTTTTTCTCTGCGGGCGCGAACATCAAAATGCTTTCCGAAGTCACGCCCGGCTTCAAATACTTTTTCTGCCTTCACGCAAACGAAACCCTTTCGCGCTTTGAACAGACGCCGAAGCTCGTGATCGCGGCGATCAATGGTCACTGCGTCGGCGGCGGATTAGAGATTGCGATGGCCGCTGATCTGCGCATCGCGCGGCGCGGCGCAGGCAAAATGGGTTTGCCTGAAATCACTTTGGGAGTTCTTCCCGGCACCGGCGGCACGCAGCGCTTGGTGCGCATCGTCGGCAAATCCAAAGCGATTGAACTCATGACGACCGGCGAGCTATTCGACTTCGAGCAAGCCGAACAATGGGGCATCGTCAATAAAATTTACGACGCCGCGTCGGGCGAAGAATTCTTCAATCAAGTGATGGAATACGCTAAACAGTTTACGCTTCCAAACAAAGCGACGCGCGCCGTCGGACGCATCAAGCGCAGCGTCCAATCAGGCGCGGAGATTCCGTTCGAGTCCGCGCTTGCCTTAGAGCGCGAACTACAACAACAACTCTTCCAATCCGAAGACGCGAAGGAAGGCTTAACGGCTTACGTCGGCAAACGCAAAGCGGAGTTTAAAGGAAAGTAGAAAGTAAACGGTGAGCAGTAAGCAGTAAAAGAGGCGAACGATCTTTTAACTGCTTTTCAAACTGCTTACCGTTCACTGCTCACTATGTCTGACTTTATCAACATCACTGAAGCGGCAGGCATCTTGACCATCACGCTTAATCGCCCCGAAAAGCTGAACGCGCTTGCGGGGCACATGCGGCGCGACTTGGCCGAAGCTTTGGATCGCGCGACGCGCTCTGAAGAAGTGCGCGTGATTGTGCTCAAAGGCGAAGGCAAAGCGTTTTGCGCGGGCGGCGATGTTGAGGTGATGGCGGATTTGATGAAGCGCGACGGCGCGAATGAGTTCGGGCGGATGCTGGGCGCAGGTCGTCGCGTCGTTACCGCGATCCGTGAACTGACGAAGCCTGTAGTTGCTTCAATCAGTGGCGCGGCGGCGGGTGCAGGATTTAATCTCGCGCTCGCGTGCGACATCCGCATCGCCGCCGCGTCAGCGCGGTTTAGTCAATCGTTTGTCAAAGTCGGTTTGCACCCGGACTGGGGCGGAACATACTTTCTGCCGCGCATCGTTCCGCCGAATATCGCTTGCGAAATGTTCTTTTTAGGCGATGCGATTGATGCGCAAGAGGCAAAGCGTTTGAACTTAATCAACCGCGTTGTGCCGGACGATGAACTTGAAATGGAGACGCAGAAACTCGCCGAGCGTTTGCGCGCTGCGCCCGCCGCCGCAATCGCCGCCGCGAAGCAAGCCGTTTACATGAGCGACAAAGCGGAGTTGAGCCAGATGTTGCAATACGAAACCGAAGCGCAACTTGAGTGTTTCAAAACGGCGGACGCGCGCGAAGGTGTGCGGGCTTTTCTTGAACGCCGCGCTCCGCGATTCGGCGCGCACGCCGCGACACAACCGGGAGTCGAGCAAGAAGGTTAAATTAAATTCAGCAATAATTTTTAGAGAACAAGGAGCCGAGAGAAAGCCAATGCCGAGAAATTACGACATCACCACCATTCGCCCGAAGTATCACAACGCCATCGTCGAATGGCAGCAACAGAATTTCGCCGACATGAAGATGCTCGAAAAATACTGGGACAAGTATTTTCCGAAGCAAACTCCTTTTCAACTTGTCTCCAAAGTGGGCACGTTGAAAACCGAAGACATCGAACATGGACGCTACAAAGGACAAAAGCGTTTCGAGAAGGCGAGCGAACTCAAAGGCAACATGTTCTATTCGGCGCGCGATCTCATCAAAGCTCAATGCTCGACGGAACTCGGCTCAATCCAACAGCACCGCGACACGCTCGACCGCGCGACTTCGGACGAAGCAAAGTTCGCGATCCTGCGCATCATGGCCGAAGAGTTGCGCCACGCCTACCAGATGTTCTGGGTGTTAGACAACGACCCGACTTGGAAAAAGACTGGACACTCTGACATTGCCGCCGAAACCATCGAAGAACTTCTCTCGATGTCTTTAGGCT
>JACDAW010000225.1 GCA_013695245.1 Pyrinomonadaceae bacterium
CTTCAAGCCCGCGCCCTTCCGCTTCCGTCGCAAACTCGGTCATCCACGCGGGCGTGCGGTGAGCAGAGACGATGCGGCATTCGTGCGGCACGTCGAATTCATTTAGAACTTGATCGGCATGGCGCATCGTCTCCCAATCCGACTGGCTTCCCATGATCACAGCGACGAGCGGCGGCAAGGCTTGCGCGTCGTTTGAGTCATCGTTTGTTTGCTTCGTGTTTTGCGTCACGTTTCAACTGCAGGCTTTGAAATTACGTTTCGCTTTCATTCGCGGCGCGTCTTCTGTTGACGATGGCCGCAATGCTTGAGACGAGGAACAAAATTATCAACAACGGGCAGACGATAAAGAATAGCCAGAAGGAGTGTTGCAACATTATTGTTTGCGCGTGCATTGAGAGCATCATGTTGAGCAGCGCCCACGGCGCGAAAAGAAGCAGCGCAAGCAACGGCCGCGCCAATGAGCGTTGATAATTCCAAGGGCGCAGCACAAGGTAGAGCACCGCTACTTCAACTAAACTGATCACAAGCAGCGCGTAGAACGCTTCCCGCGTGTTGCTCGCAAAGTAATAGCCCGGATCATGTTTGTCGCCGAAGTAGCTGCTGCAAATCATCGCGGCGACAACGAGCCACAAGCCGAGCAACCCGTAATGCTTGAAGAATCGCCAAACCGCGCTCATATATTTCGCTCACTGAACGGCGAAGGCGAAACGCATAAAAATAATCATTTCACTTCCGCCTTTGCTTCACTGTCCTTGTCCGGCCGAGAAGCCCTGTTGACCGTCGAAGGTGCAGAGGTTTTCGGTTTTGATGAAATCGAATCCGGCGTCTGCCACACGTTGAAGAAGTGAAATGATCTGCTTGTGCGAGATCGCGCCGCCGTCCTGTTCCGACATGAAGCGGCAACGCCAGTGATCCGTGCAGAACGTCTCCGGCACACCGCCCGGCCAGACCGCCAAGCCGCGATTGCTGATCATCGCTAATTTGAGGCCGTCACCGTTCATCGCCTTGAGCTTCTCGCCGAGCTGCTCCGGCGTCCCACCGCTCCAATGTAAAAACACGTCAACACCCACTGTTTCTTTCTTTGCCGCCGCGCGCGCGCTTACCTTCGTCGCGCCCGTCTCCAGATCACCCGCGTCTTCGCGGCCATACTTCACGACTTTCAATTTCGTCGGCCCTTGTCCGAGGCGCGCGACGACCGCATCGGCGAACTCCTTCGTGCCGACCTTCTCGCTACTCACGCCCTCTTTGAAAATGTCGTAGGTGTGGAGGCCATCTTCAATCGTCTTGAGCCAAGCGTTATGCACTTTTTCGGCGATGTCGGATTGCCCGATGTGGACGAGCATTAGGATCGCGCCGTGTAAAAGTCCCGAAGGATTAGCGACGTTTTGACCCGCGCGGCGCGGCGCGCTGCCGTGAATCGCTTCAAACATCGTGCACGTTTCGCCGATATTGGCTGAACCCGCCAAGCCGACCGAACCCGCGATCTGCGCCGCCACATCTGAGAGAATGTCGCCATAAAGATTCGGCATCACGATTACGTCAAACGCCTCCGGCGTGTCGGCCATTTTTGCCGCGCCGATGTCAACGATCCAATGCTCGTTTTCGATGTCTTTGTATTCAGTGGCGATCTCGTCGAAGACTTTATGAAAAAGGCCGTCGGTCAATTTCATAATGTTGTCTTTCGTGAAGCACGTCACCTTCTTGCGATTATTGCGGCGCGCGTACTCGAAGGCGTAACGCACGATCTTTTCGCAGCCCGGTCGGGAAATGAGTTTCAGGCATTGATAAACTTGATCCGTCTGACGATGCTCGATCCCGGCGTATAAATCCTCCTCGTTCTCGCGCACGATGACGATATCCATCACGGGATGCTTCGTGCGCACAAACGGATGATAAGAGACGCACGGGCGCACGTTGGCATAAAGCCCAAGCGTCTTACGAACAGTGACGTTTAAGGATTTATAGCCGCCGCCCTGTGGAGTTGTGATCGGAGCTTTGAGGAAAACTTTCGTGCGGCGCAAACTGTCCCACGATTCGGGCGCGATTCCGGTGGAGACTCCGCCGAGATAAACCTTCTCGCCGATCTCAATCGTCTCGATGTCCAAGCGCGCGCCCGCTTCTTTCAAAACGTGGAGCGTCGCCGCCATGATCTCAGGGCCGATGCCGTCGCCGTGCGCGACCGTAATAGGAGTGCTGCTGTTATCCGGCATAAAGAGAATTGTGCCTTTCGTTGAGTTTAGATTCTCGGTATAGCTTTCTTTGATAGAGAATTCGGAAAACGCAGATATAACACTTATTTGTGTTGAGAGACAATCGCGCGGCGCAGCTCAAACGTCGTCCGCGCACTCAATCAAATTCTGTCGATCTTGGCGGCGAGAATGAAATCGCTTTCCGACAAGCCATCAATCGCGTGCGTGTAGATCACAAGCTTGCAATAACCCCAACCGAATTTAATATCAGGATGATGCCCGGCGTTTTCAGCCAACGCGCCCACGCTATTAACAAAGGACAATGCTTCCGCGAAGTTTTTGAATTTATAACTTTTCAGCAGATGATGTTCGCTCACAACTTCCCAATCGCCGCCCAACTCCTCGACAAATTCTTTCAATTCGTCACCTCGCAACGGCGGCAATCCGCCTTCGCACGGTTTACACGAACGACTCGCCAAATCCTGCATCATTTACGTCTTTACCTTTCCCAAAATCTACACACAAACTTGCGCCAGCGACAATTACTTCAAAGTATTCTACACCGACTCACTTCCGGCAACTACGATCTTCCGGCTACTGCAAGTCAAACGCCTTCGCCACGTTCTATCTTTTAGAGCGCGCGCTTTCGGACGCGCCTCATTAGTATTTATCGAGGAGAAAATTCAAAGATGTTACGCTTCACAACTTCCCTACTTATCGTTTGCTGCCTGACTACTGCAAGCCTGCAAGCGCAAACTCAAAATTTAACGACGACCGCGCGCGACCGTCGCACGGTTAACGTCACCGTCTATAACTCAAATCTCGGACTCATCCGCGAAACGCGGCAACTGAGTTTACCTGTAGGACGCACCGCCTTGCGCTTCGCGGATGTCGCCGCGCAGATTCGCCCCGAAACCGTGCATCTTGCGTCGCTTACATCGCCCGGCGCCCTGAGCATCCTCGAACAAAATTATCAATACGATCTCCTCAACCCGTCAAAGCTCTTGGACAAATACGTTGGGCGCGAAGTTACGCTCGTCTTGCGCCGCATGGAGAATAACACGGAGATTTTGCAGCCCGTACAAGCAACTCTTCTCTCAAACAATGAGGGTCAGGTGTGGCGCATCAACAACCAGATCGTTATTAACCCGACGAACATCGTTGAGACGCGCTTCCCCGATCTGCCGCAGAACCTTGTCGCCAGCCCGACGCTTGTGCTTGACGTTGAAAACGAAACGGCGGGCGCGCACACCGTCGAAGCGAGCTACTTAACTTCCGGCATGAATTGGCGCGCGGATTATGTTCTCGTTGTCAACGCGGACGACACGCGCGGCAATCTGCAAGGTTGGGTGACGCTTCAGAACACGAGCGGCGTAGGATTCACGGACGCGCGTTTGCAACTCGTCGCCGGAGACGTGAATCGCGTGGCGGATGCGCCAACGGCGAGCGCGACTGATGAGGCGATACGCGTGGCGCGCTATCGCCCGAAGCCGCAGTTTCAAGAGCAAGGATTTTTCGAGTATCACCTCTACACGCTGGAACGCCCCGCCTCCATCCGCGAGCAGGAGACGAAACAAATCTCGCTGCTCGAAGCCGAGAACTTTGCCGTCAACCGTGAATACGTGCTTGTCGGAAACGAAAGTTTTTATCAGGAGTATCAGAACATCGGCAATCCTGTGCCGCAGAAGGTTGGCGTCTTCGTCGAATTTCGCAACGTGCAGGAGAGTAATTTAGGAATGCCGCTTCCCGCCGGAATCATTCGCCTCTACAAAAAGGATGCGCAAGGCGGGCAACAATTCATCGGCGAAAATCGCATTGACCACACGCCGAAGAACGAAAACATTCGTATTAAAGTCGGCGACGCCTTTGACATCGTAGCGGAAAGAAAACAGACTGATTACCGCGTTATCGGCAAAAACACTTACGAATACGCTTATGAAATTTCAATCCGTAACCGCAAGGATGTGCCCGTGACGGTGATCGTCAACGAGGAGATCGGCGGCGATTGGAAAATCATTTCGTCAAACTTCGACGCCGAGAAAACAAGCGCCTTTGCTGCTCGCTTTCGCGTACTCGTAGCGAAAGACGGCGAAACCAAACTCACTTATCGCGTGCGCGTTAAATACTAAATCATCCGTCTTGAAAATTGCGGGATGTTTGAGCGAGCATACTTACTCAAACATCCCGCGTCTGTTTTTAAAGCATCACGCTTTATGCGATGCGCGGAGTGAAAATCTAAAACCATCTTCTTGTAAATCTCACGTTTTCGCTTGCCCTCAATTAACTTTTGGCGTTTCATCCCTCTATAATAAAGCCGCGTGCGCGAATTACTGGTGAGCGCACTCTGCAACTATGCCCCTGATTGCCGGAACACGTCTTAATCGCTACGAGATTCGCTCGCTTCTCGGCAAGGGCGGGATGGGCGAGGTTTATCAAGCTTACGATCCGACTTTATCGCGCTCAGTTGCACTCAAAATCTTGCCCGCCGATTTGGTTGAAGACCACGACCGCGTGCGCCGCTTCGTGCGCGAAGCGAAATCGGCGTCGGCGCTTAATCACCCGAACATCCTCACGATCTACGAGATCGGCGAAGCGCAATTAAGCGATGAGCAAAGCGTTCAGTCGCAAGAATCCGTCTCGACTCCTTCCGCTCTTATCATTCACTACATTGCGATGGAGTTTATTGATGGCGATACGCTGCGCGACAAACTCCGGCGCGACGAACTTGACTTGCGAAACTCGCTTGAATTCATCACTCAAGCGGCCAACGGGTTAGCGAAGGCGCACGCGGCCGGGATCGTGCATCGAGACTTGAAGCCCGAAAACATCATGATCACGCGCGACGGCTACGCGAAGATTTTAGATTTCGGTTTAGCCAAGCTCGTCGAACCGCAAAACTCATCGAACGCGCCGAATGATTCGCTCGCCGAAGCCGATACCGAGATGATGCCGCAGCACACGC
>JACDAW010000233.1 GCA_013695245.1 Pyrinomonadaceae bacterium
TCTACGAGCGCGCTTTGATCAACGACTTCGCCGCGTGACGTGTTGATGAAATATGCCCCTTCCCGCATCGCTTGAAAGAATTCCGCGCCAAGCATATTGCGCGTTTCAGGTTTCAGTGCGACGTGGACGCTAACGATGTCTGCGTCACGCGCGACTTGAAGTGGGTCGTCGCGGCGTTCGATGCCGAGTTCTGCGGCGCGCGGTTCGTCCAAACTTCTGCTCCACGCGACGACTGGCATTCCGAAGCCCCGCGCGCGCGTGATCATCTCTTGTCCGATCTGTCCCGTGCCGATAAGTCCAAGCGTGCGACCATAAAGTCCACGCGCTTTGGAAAACTCTTTCTTGTTCCACTCGCCGCGCCGGAGGGCGATGACGTTATCGGCTATCTTTCGATCAAGCGCCAGTATGAGGGCGAAGGCAAGTTCGGCGACGGCCGTTGAATTCTTGCCGGGACAATTCGAGATATAGATGCCGCGCCGCGAAGCCGCCTCAACGTCAATCGTGTTATAGCCCGCGCCCGCGCGCACGACAAGTTTCAAAGCTCCGGCGTCGAGCATGAGTTCATTTACTTTCGTTGAACGCACGACGAGCGCATCGGGTTGATGTTCGGCGATGGCTTGAACGAGAGCTTCATCTTTCAAGTCAGGTTGAAAGATGACATCGCAACCCGCAGCCTTCAGTCCGTCTTGACCGGATTGCTCGAATTTATCCGCAACTAAAACTTTCATCCCATTTGCCTCTTATTATCTCTAGTTGTGCAAAGCGTAAAAAGAATTGTTTGGTTGAAACTCTTCGCGCGCAATCGCATAAAAGAGACACTCAAGATTGTAATGACGTGCGCGCTTCTCAAAATGCATTCCGAGTTTCTCCATCACGCGCCACGAACCCTCGTTCTCCGGCATCGTTACGGCAACGATGCGCTTGAGTCCCGCGTGTTCAAAGCCATACTTGAGCCACGCGGCGGCCGCTTCAAACGCGAAGCCCTGCCGCCAATACGGTTTATCAAACCCGTAGCCGACTTCGATCTCGCCCGAATCTTCCAAAGGCTGCAAGCCGCACCAGCCGATCAACTTGCGGTCTGGTTTTTGCACAACGCCCGACATGCCGAAGCCATATTGCTCGTAGCAAGATATGTAAAAGCGCAGGCGCTGCTCGATAAACTCGCGCGTCTGCGTTGCGCCGCCGATGTATTGCACAACTTCCGCACGGGAGCGAAGCGCAACGAGCGCATCAAGGTCATCCGGCGCGAAAGGGCGCAGGCGCAGACGCGCGGTTTCAATCTCAAACATAAAAGTTTGCGTCGAATCTTAATTTGTATGTTCTTAACAATGAACTCAAATTTGAAGAACTTAAAAACTAAATCAAATGATTGAGCAAGCCATCGCGCAACTTCGGCTCAAACCAAGTGGACTTCGGCGGCATGATCTCGCCCGCATCGGAGACGAGCAGCAGATCGTCAATGCTCGTCGGATAAAGAGCGAAGGCGACGGCCGCGCGTCCTGAATCAACCCACCTTTCCAATTCTTGCGTGCCGCGCGCGCCGCCAACGAAATCAATGCGCTTGTCTGTCCGCACGTCTTTGATGCCGAGAATTTTGTCGAGCAAATTGTTTTGCAGAACGCTCACGTCGAGAGCATCAACCGGATTAGTCACGCGATCTTTGTCTTTAGGCGTTAACCCATACCACTTTCCGCCGAGATAGATGTGGAAGTGTCCGCGTTTGCCGGGTCCTTCGCGCTTGGCGTTTTCTACCACGTCGAAGCGTTCGCGCACTTTCGTTAAAAACTCTTCAGGTGAAAGATTGTTGAGGTCGCGCACGACGCGGTTGTAGGGAAGAATCTGCATCTGATCGGCGGGGAAGACAACAGCTAAGAAGCGGTTGTAATCTTCATCGCCAGTGTGATGCGGATTCTTGTCGCGCAATTCGGCGCGGGCGCGCGAAGCGCTCTTCGCGCGGTGATGCCCGTCGGCGATGTAGAGCAGCGGCACTTCACCAAAGGCACGAACGAACGGCGCGGTGTCTGAAATCTTCCAGACCCTGTGCTTAATTCCATCATCGGCCGTGAAGTCGTAGAGCGGTTCCGTTGAGGTTGTTGCGCCGACGACGAGCGCATCAATGCGCCGGTCGGTGCGATGAGTGAGAAAGACGGGGCCGGTTTGCGCGCGAAGTGAAAGGATGTGGCGCGTGCGGTCGTCTTCCTTGTCGGGGCGCGTGCGTTCGTGTTTGCGAATCGCGTCGGTGTCGTATTCGTCAACGGAAAATGCGGCGGCAAGCCCTACTTGCGTGTGGTCGCCCATCGTGAGTTGATAAATGTAGAGGCTCGGTTCGCTTTCGGTTTCGAGCGGAGCGGATTTAATCAAACTCTGAAAGTTTTCGGCGGCGCGAGCATAAACTTCTTCGGCGTAAATGTCCGTGCCTTCGGGCAGATCAATTTCGGGACGCGAGACGTGAAGGAAGCTGTATGGATTATCGGAAGCTATGGCACGCGCTTCTTCGGTGTTAACAACGTCGTAAGGAACGGCGGCGACTTCCGAAGCGCGTGGGGGCGCGGGGCGCAATGCGCGAAAGGGATAAATGGCAGCCACAGGCGAAACTCCTCCGAGAAGAATTGAGACGAATCGCGATCTCTTCCGAAATTCCTTTGATGGAGAATGGGAAGAGCAATTTCGATCAAGCGATTCTAAAAGTGTAGAGCTTTAAACGGTAAGACTATAACTTTGTGCGGTTGTTTGCCAAGTCTGATAAGTCAAGATACGATGCCGAAGGGCGCGGCGAGCATTGGTGAAGTAAAAATTTTGGTGAGATTCACAATTGAGAAACGCGGGGACGTGGAAACATCCATGTCCCCGCGTTTCTCTCGTGTTTGAAAAAGTAGTAGTAGCGTTGACACACGCTTTTGGATAGCGTGTTCTCTAATTTTCTTAGAATGTTTTAACGCAGTGACAAATAAGATTATGCGCCACTTACTTTTCGATTTCTTTTGCGAACTCTGGCCGCTGCTCCGGCCAGACCTGTGCCAAGTAGCAGCAACGTCGTCGGTTCCGGCACGGCTTGGACAACCGTGATCGTGTTGCCGACGACTTGATACGTGATGATGTTGCTCTGGATACCGTTGCCGATAAAGGATACTTGAAATGAAAAGACTCGTGGTCTTTCCACATTGTTAAGCGTGATACTAAACAGAGGTCCCGGTGGCGACGTCGTGTTGTTCGTCAGAGAGAAGTTACCACTTGTTATCAACGACTGGGCGGTAAAGAACTGCGTATTGCCGGTGACATTTAGGAACGTGTTGTTCGGAGTTAAGGTCGCGCCGGTGCTATTGGTGATAGTTCCGTTGAAGGTTGCACTACCGTTCTCAGAAAAGCTGATCGGCGGTGGGGGCGGCTGACTAGGGCTAAGAAATAGGTCGAACGAATCAGCGCGTGCAACTTGGGGTGCGAAGACGACGCAGGTGAAGAAAATGGCGCACGCAAGTTTGGGTAAGTGACGCATGGGTACTGCTCCTTTAGGGAAAGAATTTCTTGCTGATGCTTGGAAGAAGCAGCGCGGCAGCTTAAAACGAGTTGCAGCGCTAAAGCCAAACTTCCAAATCACAGTCGGCGATCATCGAGGTAGGAAGCTTAACGTGTCGCAAGAACACGCGCCGCCTGAATCGCTCAAAGAAGATGTCTGAACACACAACATATACTATAAATGTGTAAAAAGCACAAGCAATTCGCCAAGGCGATGGCGATAGATGCTTTACCGCGTGAGGCTATTTATAATCGGTTATCAAAACAACATTATTGTTTATGACGCCGCGCGAGGCGGCGAGTTGTTTGCCATCGCGCGACCAGCCGTAAGAGAAGATTCGCTCCTCTTTGAAATTTGTTAACTGCGTCGGCTGGCTCCCGTCAAGCGGCAAACTCCAAATGTTAGAGACGCCGCCGCGATTGTCCCAGTAGGTCAGCGCGCGACCGTCCGATGTCCAACGAACAACTTGCAAATCGTTATAGGGTGACTCGAAAACCTTCGTCGGTCTTCCTCCTTCAAACGGGATTGTAGCTATTTTTATTAGATATTTTTCTGCCTCGTTCCAGTAGGAGCAAGCGATTAGTTTTCCGTCCGGCGAAACAGACGGTAGCTCTGAAAAGTAGTCGGTTAGCTGCACCGCTTCGCCGCCGTCAATCGGCACTTTCCAGAGGGTAAACTTGCCGGAACTAGAAGATGTGTAAATCACCCAGCGGCCGTCGGGCGAGCAGGTAGCCCACCAGTCGCTTCCGCCGCCGGTCAACTGTTTCGGGTTGAGTCCATCAATATCCATTCTCCAGATGTTGAAAGCCCCACTGCGATTCGATCCGAACACAACGTGGCGCCCGTCCGGTGAAACTGCCGGATCAAGGTTGCTGCGCGCGTTGCTTGTTAGCTGTCGCGGGTTGCTGCCGTCCGCCTCCATGCCCCAGATGTCCCAACTTCCGCTCGCATTCGAGGCGTAGATGATTTTGCCGTCCGGCGTCCACGAGATGCCGCCCACGCGGTCGTACTTTCCCGTCGTGATCGGCTTAGCCTGATCGCCACTCCTAATCGGCGCCACCCAAACGTTTGAGATTTGCTCGGATTGCACTGTGACCAGCGCGTGCGAGTCGCTCGTTAAACTCACTCCCATGTAACTGTTTAGGTCGTTGGAGATTCTCCGCGTTTCCCCTGTCGGGTAATCAAGTTGTAATATTTGTTTGGGCATCCCCGGCGCTTGTTCCATCGCGGTCATTACCAGACCGCTACCGTCGCGCAACCACGCGGGGCGACCGATTGACCACCACTTCCGAGAGCCAACAGCCTTTTCCTTTCCATCTTTAACAGCTACCGCAACAACGTTCATGTAAAAGCCGCCAGCATAACTCCCCACTACGCAAGCGATCACTTCGCCGTCGGGCGACCACGCCAGTTCGAGGAGGAAATCAGGATACCTGCGGGCGGCAAGTTTCTTCACGACGTTGCCGTTTGTATCGGCAATCACTAGCGATTGTTCGTCGCTCAGGTCGCGGCTGATGAAAGCGATGCGTGTGCCGTCCGGCGAAAGCGTCACCGAGCGATCTACGTTTGCAATCAGCTTGCGCGGAGTTCCGCCCAATGCAGGCACTTGGTAAAGGGCTCCGATGGGATTGCTCTCATCCGATGCGATGTAATAGACGTAGTTGCCATCAGGCGAAAAAGTTAAACCTTGGTATTGGACTTCGGCGGGCTGGATGATTTGCACGTTGCTCGACGTAGCGATCTGCCTGCCCCACAAACTTTGCTTTCCGCCGTCGTTCACAATGTGAACAACGTATTTACCGTCGGGCGAGATGGCCGCGTCTGTAGATGTGCCCGTCGCGGTTAACCTCGTGATCTGCATTGACTGAAATGATGCGTCCGATTTGCTTCGACCGAGAAACTTGTATAACCCGAAGGCGGCGAGTGCTACTACTGCGATGATTGTTCCCGCAATTAAAAGCGCGAAGCTGTGGCGCGTTGGCACACGGCTTTCGCCCGCGACCTGCTCGGCGACGCTCGATGCTGGATACGGCGCATCAGTTTCGATGGTGCGAAGCGCCGGTTGGTGAACCGTAGCTATCGCCGATTGCGCAGCCGCATCATCGGCAGCAGCGGACGAGGCTTGAGCGATTGCGGCGGGTTGCGAGAAGCGTTGCTGCCCAAGGTCGTTTTCCAATTCGCGTCGGAGTTCTTTTAAGTCAATCGCCGCATCCTTGATTGATTGGTAACGCTCCTCCGGGTCTTTCGCCAAACATTTGCGGACGATGCGTTGCAACTCGACGGGAGCCGATGCATTGAATTCTCTGAGCGGCGGCGCGGGCGAGTAGATGATGCGGTGAAGCGTATCAATCACGGAGTCGCCATCGAACGGGCGACGACCCGTCGTAATTTCGTAGAGAATGCAGCCGAAGGAGAAAATATCTGAGCGCGGATCAATTGCTTTGCCTTGTGCCTGCTCCGGCGACATATAGCTGATGGTGCCCATCACCATGCCGGGCTGCGTGTGCTGCGGCATCATCTCGGTATCGGCTTCGGCGAGCGAATCATTCGGCGCGTTCGATGAGTTTTGCGGTTCGACGAGCTTGGCTAAACCGAAATCTAAAATCTTCGCGTAGCCGTCGCGCGT
>JACDAW010000280.1 GCA_013695245.1 Pyrinomonadaceae bacterium
CTCGGCTGCGGTTTTTCGCGCAGTTTCGCACGGATCAAGGAATTGAACATCCGCGCTGGCCTTCGATGTGCGCTCTGTTTCCGGCGTCAGAATACCGAACAAACCTATTTTCACGCCGCCGAATTCCCGGATCACAAATGGCGGCATGGCGCCGAAAGGCTTACCCGTGCGGCGGTCAATGACGTTTGCGCCAAACCATGTGAAACGCGATTCCTTCATGCGTTCGCGCAACACATTGTCGCCAAAATCGAATTCGTGATTACCGAGCACGGCGTAGTCCAACCCGACGGCGTTCCACGCAGCAATCATCTGTCGCCCCTTAAAGATGTTTGAAGCGACTGACGGCGCAAGCGTGTCGCCGCCAAGCAGAAAAAGCGTGTTCGGTGATTCGCCCGCGATCTTTCGCCGCAAAGTCGCAAGGCGGGCGAGTCCGCCGCGCGTGCCCTTGTCGGTTGGCGAAATCTGATACACGTCGTTAACTTGTAGAAGCGTCACGCGAACAGTGCGCTCCGAAATTGTTTGCGCGAAGGAAGAACAAGCGACAAGCAACACCAACGTCGCGGCGCTCACGGGAAGCGCGCGGCGCAATTCGATATATGCGAGATTTATAAAGCGGTTTCTCATTTTGTGTTTATTCACGCGCGCCGCTTCATGTTGGTAAAGTATTCCGTGCTGCAAGCGCAGGCACATTGGCGCGTCGAGTGATTTGTGTTTATGCGTTGAAGTTGCATTATACTTGCCGCAGCCTCAGTTTGCCAAAAACCAATTGTCACTTGCGCGTAACATCGAAAACTGTGCATAAGAACATCGAATGGCGCGCCGTAATTAAGACGAATGATTTTAAAGTTGTAGCTTTATTAAAGCGTTAGTTATGTCACACACCGAAACAATTTTCTTAACGGGCTTTCCCGGTTTCATCGCCGGGCGTTTCGTTGAGCGTCTAGCAAAAGATAATGTGGATTTTCTGCTGCTTGTGCAACCCGCATTGACAGAACGCGCGAAGGCAGACGTGCGGCGCATCATTCGTGAAGCGCAAGCGGACGAAAGCAGATTCCGAATTCTTGAAGGCGACATCACGCGCGCGAACCTCGGACTGTCGGACGAAGATTTAGTGAGGGCGCAACGCGAGACAACGATCCTTTTTCACCTCGCCGCCGTTTACGACTTAGCCGTCGCGCGCGAGTTTGCAATGCGGGTCAACGTCGAAGGCACGCGAAACGTCAACGAGTTTGCCAAGACGCTGGCGAACCTGCGCCATTACCATTACGTTTCAACTTGCTACGTGGCGGGCAAACGCACCGGCGTTATTTACGAAAAAGAACTCCGACACGAAGCGGGTTTTCGTAACTACTATGAGGAAACCAAGTATCTGGCGGAGCTGGAAGTTGAAAACTTAAAGGCGCAATTGCCGGTGACGATTCACCGACCAAGCGTTGTGTGCGGCGATTCGCAAACGGGCGAGACGGCAAAGTATGACGGCATCTATTACCTGATTAAATATCTCATGATGCAGCCCGATCTGCTGTCGCTCGTCAATATCGGCAACCACGCGGTGCGGCTCAACATCGTGCCCGTAGATTTCGTTGTGGAAGCGATGGCGGCGTTGCTCTGTGACGCGCGGGCAGCGAACGCCACAGTGCAGTTAGCCGATCCCTCGCCGCTCACCACCTATCAACTCTTTGAAGAGATCGCGCGCAGTCTTGCCGGGCGCGGCTCGCGCCTTAGTGTGCCGCCGAAGCTTGTGCGTTCGACGCTTGGGATTCCGATGTCTGAAGTCATTACGGGAATGCCGCGCGTGGCCGTGCCCTACTTTTTCATCGAGCAAGCTTACGACACGACGCAGGCGCAAAAACTTCTGGAGCCGCACGGCGTGCGCTGTCCCGCGTTTTCTTCCTACGTTGATGCGCTCACGAAATACGCCGGGCAACATCCGAAGCTTTAATAGATCAAACTTAAACGAAAATTTTGCGGTGCAATTTTCGTTTTACTCAATCTCAAAGCGGATAGTAACTGAAGAGCCACCGAAGAATGATGACGGTTAAGGCGAGCGAACCAAATAGAATTGCGATGAGAACCAAAGCAATGAGTCCGACGAAAAGCCAGTCGCTCATTCTTCCCTCTCGCGCTTCTGCGGACGAGGAGACGGTGGCGCGCTGACGGATGAGTTCGATGTTTCGTTGATTCGATTTCCAGTAAACGTCAAAGGCATCGCCGACTAAGGGCAGCGCGCCCACCGCCCAATCAAGCCCGATGTTTAAGCCCATGCGCAGCAGAGTTACTTTCGGCACGCGGTAGCGCACGGCCGAGGCGAGGATGTAGAGCGACACCACGGAAGTCGCCGAATCGCCGATGCCGGGAATGAGTCCGATGATCGAATCGAGTCCGAAGCGTAGCCCCAAGCCCGGAATGCGAAACGCGCTGTCCATCCAACGGCTCAGCAATTCGAGATTGCGTTCGACTTCGACGGCCGATGGACGCGCCCTTTCGATTGTTTCCGCTTGGGGAGCCGGAACGATTTCCGCGTTGTTTATTCTTCGCTCATCTTTCATTTGTTTTCAGCGTATCCGCGTCATCTGCTTCCAGAAGAATTTTCCGAGCCGCGAGAAAGGGTTCGGGCGCTCTTTGCCGCTCGCATTCCCGCGCTCAGCCGCGCTCGTTGTTCCATCGCCTGCGGTAGTAGTGATGCCGAGCGCGAGGGCGAGTTGTTGGTTTGGCGGCGCGATGTCTTCGTCGCCGCGCTTCTCCGTCAGCCAACGGTTGAAGGTGCGCGTTACAATTCGCCTTTGCGCAAGCGGCGCTTCGGCGATAAGCGCGCCGCGCAAATCGTCCAACTCCGCGATCTCGAAGCGGTTCGCTTCATAGTAGCGTCGCAACGCCGCCGCGTAACGCTCTTCGCCGAGCAGTT
>JACDAW010000289.1 GCA_013695245.1 Pyrinomonadaceae bacterium
TCATCGGCGATACGCCCAACGACATCGCTTGCGCGCGTCATTTCGGGGCGAAAGCAATCGCCGTCGCTACGGGGCGCTCGCACAACGTGGATGCGCTTCTCGCCTGTCAACCGGATGCACTTCTGCCTGATCTATCCGACACCGAGCGCGTCATACGAGTTTTCAGCGAAGCGTAAATCGCTTTACCTTCCAACCGTCGTTCGTCGCTCAAAACTTACATTCATCCGTAATTTTTCAAACCTTCTTCATCCCTCGCCCGTCCAAAGATATGACTGCCTCGCAAATTGTTAATCAGAACTGAAGGAGGAGAAAAATGAAACTGGGTAAACTATTAGCTCCGGCGGCGATCTTCGGAATGATGTTGCTTCCGGCGGCGACCGCATCGGCGCAAAACAATCACACGCCACATAAACGCAGCATCAATCAGCGTCAGCAGCGACAGGAAAGCCGCATCTATAACGGGATTGCGAGCGGCGAACTGACGCGGCGCGAAGCTCGTCGGATTGAAAATCAGCAAGAGCGGATCGAGCTTAACGAAGCGCGTGCGAGAGCGGATGGAAATTTGTCGCGCCGCGAACGCATCCGTCTCAACTATCAATTAAACCGCGCCAGCCGCAGCATCTACGGTCAAAAACACGACCGGCAAGATCGCAACTAGGCGAACACCATAAACGACGAAGCGTGAAACCTTCTCCTCCGCGCTTCGCCGTCTCTCCCAAACTTTATTTAGAGAAACATCTTACGGTTTTTGCTCGATGCTAAAACTTTGCTCACTCTTTTCCCCGCGTCGTCGGCGCGGCGACTGTCGCAAGCGACGCAGGCGCAAAGTTTCATCCGTTGTTAAAAGCCGCGCGGCGTCCATCACGGGCACGAGACGCTGCCCCCAGCGCAGCGCGCGGCGAACAAACTGCGAATCGAGTTTACCGGCGAGCGTCGCAACATCGCCGATTGATTTCTTATCCGCCGTGTAAACGTCGCACACCTTATCAACGGCTGCGCCGATAAACCCGTCTCCCAACCGCACCGCGAGGATGTGGGCGGGCTTGGCGGTCGCATCCAACCCTGCGCGCAGACGCAAATCCACAACCGGCAACATGTGACCGCGCACGTCAATGACGCCGACGATGAATTTCGGCGCGCGCGGCATTCGCACCGGCTCCGTGTAGGTGAAAATCTCGGCCGTGTCCGCCACATCGAAAGCGAAGTATTCATCTTCGAGTCGCACCACAACGTATTCGTGGCTTTCGTTCGCTTCCCCGTAGTTGAACATTGATTTTCGTTTAAGTTCGGTGAAAACCTTTTTCGATGTCGCGCGTGGCGAGACGCAGCACGACGGGTCGCCCGTGTGGGCAAGTAGTCGGCGAAGACGTGGTGAGCAGACGATCAATGAGCCACAGCATCTTCTCCATTGTAAGCGGCATGTTGATCTTGATCGCTGCGCGGCAGGCGAGCGAGGCCGCGATGCGTTCACGCAAGTTGACGCGCGCTGCGCCCCGCTTCTCAGCGTCAACGGTTTCTAAAACTTCCGTTAGCAAATTCTTCGCTTCCGCCGGAGGCAAATCCGCAGGCACAGCCTTGATCGCCACCGTCCGCCCTGACAAACGCATTAAATCAAAGCCGTAGGTTTCGAGTTGGGCGACAACAGTATCGAACGCAGCGGCTTGCGCAGGAGTCAGATCGAAAGTTTCGGGCAACAGAAGATTCTGCGATTCCGACTCGCGCGCGGCTTCAAGGCGATTGTATTTGTCGAATAGGATGCGCTCATGCGCAACGTGCTGATCAATGAGCAGCAAACCATCCGCGTCGGTGGCGATGATAAAACTTTCTTCGAGCTGACCGAGCGGGCGAATGTTCGGGGAAAGCGTTTCCGTTTTCGCTTCTTGCACAAGCCCGATGGCGGAGACAAACTGCGGCAACTTGCGTTCAACTCCTTCGTTGAATTGATGCGCCGCAGGTTTTTGCGTTTGATTTTGCGAGGCGACAGACTGAGATGGAAACGAAACGCGATTAACTTCATCCACTGCATATGCCTCTTCGTCGATTGAGACTCGACGCTCATTTCGCGTTAGCGCGTTAATTGCAGAAGATGGATTTGTTGATAACATTGCCTCGCCACGCAACGGCTGGTTGTCTTCCGGCGCAGAAGTAAAATGAAATTCGATTTTTTCCTGTTGCGGAACAGCGTCAACTTTTGGTTCAGCAAAAACTCCCGGACGTTCGTTATAAACTTCAGAATCGGAAATATTAAAGGTCGCTGCATTCGCCGCTGAATTTACCGCTAAAGAATCAAAAGATAAAATGTTTCGTTCGCCGTCTGTAAATGACTCTGCGTTGCTTGCATACCTTAAATTTGTTTCCGCTTCGTCGGAATTCTCTTCCGCGCGCAAGAAGTCGCCGCTGGCGAGGGCACGCCGCACCGATTCGCGCACCGCATCGGCAACGGCCGCCGCGCGCCGAAAGCGCACCTCCGTTTTTGCCGGGTGCACGTTGACATCAACCTCTTCAAGCGGCACATCGAGAAACAGCAGCGCCGCCGGATAAACTCCGTGCGGAAGCACCGAACGATAAGCTTCCGACAAGGCGCGACTGACAAGTTTGTCGCGCACAAAGCGGCCGTTAACGAACATGTATTGCGCATCGCGCGACGTGCGCCGCTCGCGCGGTGCGGAGACGAACCCGCGCGCGCGCGCAACTTCTTTGTGACCGCCATTTACTTCGAGCAGATTTTCGACGAACTCCGCGCCGAAGATTTGATAAGCGCGCTCGCGCAAGTCGCGGGCAGGGGCAGCGCGCACCACTTCTCGCCCGTTTGACGAGAGCACGAATTCGATCTCAGGATGGGCGAGTGCGTAGTGCGTAACGAGATTCGTCAGGTGATAATTTTCCGTCGCTTCGGAGCGCAAGAATTTACGGCGCGCGGGCACGTTAAAGAAGAGATCGCGCATCGTGACGGTTGTTCCGCGCGCCCGCCCCGCCGGAAGCACATCGCGCATTCGCCCGCCTTCGATCACAACTCGCGCCCCTTCCGCCTCGTCGCCGCCCTCATGCGTAATGAGTTCGACGCGTGCTACGGACGCGATGGAAGCCAACGCCTCGCCGCGAAAACCAAGCGTAGCGATAGAGTTCAAATCTTCAGCGCGACTGATCTTCGAGGTGGCATGACGCTCAAAGGCAAGCACCGCATCATCGCGCGTCATCCCGCCGCCGTCGTCCCCGACGCGCAACAATCTTCGCCCGCCCGCTTCCGTTTCAACTTCAATGCGCCGCGCCCCCGCGTCAATCGAATTTTCGATCAACTCTTTCGCAACAGAAGCCGGACGCTCAACCACTTCACCAGCGGCGATCTGATTAGCGACATGATCTGAAAGAACGCGAATTTTAGGCATAAACTATAGATAAACGATCTCATGATCAGTCGTACTGAGATCAATCGCGTCATGTATCCAATCAACCACGTAACGGCCATGGCGCGCGAAGAGCGAAGTGATGTTGATGCGTCGCTCTTGCAAAGTTTTCTCAGGGTAGAGCGTGGTGAAGAGGCGTTCTAGTTGGCGATGGGCGGCGCGGGCGCGGCTCATCTGTGCGCGGTAAAAACGCCCGCGTAGGGCTTCGATTTGATAGTTGATTTTGCGTTTCGTCGTTTCGAGCGCGCTACCAAGCGTCGGGTCGAAGTTTTGCAGGCCGTTCTCTAATAGATCGAGTTGGGCGCGCATCGCCTCTTCCGTTTCGTTGAAGAGGCGCGCTGCTTCTGTGCCGAGGTGTTCTTCAACGACGCGGCGCGTCACGGCGTCGAATCCCGCGAAGAGATCGCGCAAATGAAGAGCGTAACGCTCTAGCGTTCGATTGGTGCGACGCTCGACGATGGTTAAACTCGCGCGATGCAAGATCGGCGTTGCGGGTCGTTCGAGCAAGCGATAGATTTCTGATGTTTGCGCGAAGTAGGCGATCTCGGCTCCGCCGCCGAGGTAAGCGCTGGTCGGAAGCAAATAGTCTTGCACGACAGCGCGCAAGGTGACGTTCGGACTAAACAGTTGTGGCTCGCTCTCCGCCAACGCGATCAACTCTTCAACCGTATATTCCTTGCGCCCTTCGCCTTTCGCCCGATAGCGTCCTTCAGCGTTGCGCGAGAGCGCGCGCCGCGCGCCGTCAATGTGGAGAAACAGAGGAAAAGCGTCGTCAGAGGTCAGCACTTGCGCGTGATACCCGGCTTCTTCCAACTCGCGGCTGCGTTCGACGAGCGCGCGGGCGAGTTCGGGCGCTCGTTGCGCGGCGCGCGTGTAGAGCGGAGCGGCGAGACGTTTCAATTCCGCATTGAGCGGATCGAGCAGCACGAGGCCGTAGCGTCCGACGAGGTGCATCAGCATTCGCGCGAATGCTTCCGTGTACGTTCTTCCCGGAAGGTAAGCATCAACGATCATCTTCTTTAGTTCAGGTGAGAATTCGGTCGTCGGCAGCACGTCGAGCAAGCGCGTGATCGTGTCTTTGATGGAATCGTCGAGGATGACTTGTCCGACCGGCATTCCTTCCGTGTGCAACTCGCTTGCGGCGCTTGCGCTCGCCAGCCGTCCGTCGCACGCGATAAATTCGGCCGACTGCACTTCTTTCCAATCGTGATCTTCGGTTGCCAGCCAGAAAACGGGGACGGCTTCCGTACCGCGCGCCGTAAGACACTTGGCGAGTTTAACGGCCGAGAGAGCCTTATAGATCGTGTAAAGCGGCCCCGTGAAAAGTCCGATCTGTTGACCGGAGACGACCGCCACACAATCGTCTTTGCGCAGTCGCTCGATGTTCGACAACGTCTCGGCCGTCGCCCCCCAATCATTATTCATATCACGAAGCGCATCGCACAACTGCGCTCGATTCGTTTCATAACGGGTGAGCGTTTCAGAAGCGCGTTCGGCGAGTTCGTGATGGAAGCGCACGGCGTTCGGGTAGAATTTGCGGAGCGCGACGGGGTCGCGCAGGAAATCGAGAAACAGACGCGAGCTGTGCGGAACTGAATCAAAGGCGAGCCGTTCAACTTGCAACCCGGCTTCTTCCGGCGAGCTAAAACATGCGCTTTCAACTGTGCTCAATTTGTATAAACTCCCGCTTAAAATTTTCCGGTTCGCTTCAGCGAAGCTTTCGATGCCAGCGAAAGCGCGGTGAATACCTAACCACCTTCGCTGTCTTCGTTTCATTTGTTAGTTTGACTTCAAACTTGCTGCATTATAGCGAGCGACTTTTGATTGAAGCAAACCGACGCTTGACCCGGCAGCGATTGATGAGGATGATACGCATTGAATCAAACCAAAATTTGGAGTTTGTGTTTCACAAAATGCGCCGCTTTAATTTCTTTCAACTCGACGTTTTCACCAGCGAAGCCTTCAAAGGCAATCCGCTCGCCGTCTTTCCCGAAGCTGAAGGATTGACCGATGAAGAGATGCAAAGAATCGCGCGCGAAATGAATTTATCCGAGACGGTTTTTGTGCTTCCCTCCACTAAAGAGCGCGCGCTGCGGCGTTTGCGAATTTTTACGACGATGAAGGAACTTCCGATGGCCGGACATCCGGTTGTCGGAACTTGGAATTTGCTCGCCCGCGAAGGCGTGATCGAAAATGCTCCCACAACCGGGCGAATCACAATCGAGCACGAACTCGGCATCGGCGTGTTGCCCGTCGAGATCGAATTCGCTGACGGGAAGCCTTTGAAGGTCACGATGACGCAGGGCAAATTCACAGCGGGCGAAACGATTGAAGATGAAAACTTGCGGCGAAGGATTGCCGAAGCGTTTAATCTTACCATTGACGCTCTTGCGCCTGACGCTCCCATCCAAGTTGCCGGAACAGGAGTTAATTTTTTGATCGTTCCCGTGTGCTCGATCGACGCTTTAAAAAATTGTCGGGCGGATGCGGCGAAGTTGGAGAAACTGCCGAAAGATTTGGGCGGCGAGTTTTCGCTTTTCACGCGCGAAACTTTGGAGCACGTTTCAAAGATTCATACGCGCATGTTCGCGCCCGCCTTCGGCATCATCGAAGACCCGGCGACGGGCAGTGCTGCTGGAACGCTCGGCGGCTATCTGGTGCATCACGGCTTGCTTGAAGAAGAAACGAAAATAGACGGAGCGTTTCGCTTCATCATTGAACAGGGCGATTTTATCGAGCGTCCGAGCCGCATCGAGGTTGAGGTTCGCGGGAAGCGCGGAGAGGTGGAGATCGTTCGCGTTGGCGGCGCGTCGGTCGTTGTCGCGCGCGGCGAGTTGATGTTTTAACGGGCGACGTGAGACGATAGCATTCTTCAAGAACAATGGGATCAAAACCTGAGCAACTCGATCTGCTGATCATCGGCGCGGGGCCCGCCGGACTCTCCGCCGCATACGCCGCGAAGGAGGAAGGATTAAACTACCTCGTCATCGAGCGTGGACTGCTCGCCCACACGATCTACAACTACCCCGTTGGCTGCCCCGTTTTTTCCACAACGGATGAACTGGAGATGCTCCCCAACACGCTTCATCCGGCGCGTGAGAAACCGACGCGCGAAGAACTGCTCGCTCACTACGTCCGGTTTATGATCGATCAAAACTTGCGCATCAACACTGAAGAGGAAGCCGTTGAGCTTCGCCGCGAGGATGACAACGAAAGCTTTCTTGTGCGCACGACGCGGGGCGAATATCGCGCGATGCGCGTGCTCGTCGCCGTCGGTGCGATGACGCGCCCGCGCCGCTTAAATGTTCCCGGCGAAGATTTGCCGAAGGTGCAGCATCGCTTCATCGAGCCGTTTCCCTTTGTGCGTAAACGTGCGCTCGTCGTCGGCGGCGGCAACAGTGCGGCGGAAGCGGCGCTCTTTCTCGCCGAGGGCGGAGCGCACACGACGCTCGCCATCTGGCGTAGCGACTGGGAGAACCGCGATCCGAAGGCGGGCGCAATCAAACAGTGGGTGCGCGAACCGCTCGAACGAGAAATCAAGGAAGGACGCTTGCAAGTCCTACTCTTCAAGCGCGTGGAAGAGATCACTGAACGCGAAGTGAGAATCGAAACAGACGCGGGCG
>JACDAW010000298.1 GCA_013695245.1 Pyrinomonadaceae bacterium
GTGTCAAGCATCAACTTGCAAAACCCGCAGAATGTCTCGGTGCTGTCTATCCTGCCTGACAACAAAACGTCGCAGGTGCAGCAGTACAACATTCAATTCCAGCGTCAGCTAACAAACGACACCGCTCTGAGCGTCGGCTACGTCGGCACGCGCGGCAGCAATTTGTCGTTCTACTACAACGCTAACGCTCAACCGTTCGGTCAAGCCGCAGGCACGCGCCGCTTCACGAATCTCGGCGACGTGACCGTGCGCGACGACATCGGACGTTCGACTTACAATTCGTTGCAAATTCAACTTGAACGCCGCTTCGCGCGCGGCTTGCAGTACCTCGTCTCCTATGCTTTATCGAAGACGAAGGACAATTCAAGCGGCGCGTTTGAAGGCAGTCGCCCGCAGGACATCAATAACTTCGGAGCCGAGTACAGCAACTCAGGACTCGACTTCCCGCACGTCTTCACCTTCAGCTCCGTTTACGACATTCCGTTCGGCCGTGGTCGCCGCTTCGGGTCGGAGATTCCGCGCGCCCTTGACTTCTTTATCGGCGGCCTCCAAGTCAACACGATCCTGAGATTGCAAAGCGGGCAGACGTTCGACTTCAGCGTGGATGGCGCGCGCGTTGATTTGACCGGCGATCCTTATGATGGCGCTCCCGCAGGCTTCTTCCTTAATCGCAGCGCCTTCCAGCCCGCGCCGCGCGTCAACGGCGTTAATCAGCGCGTCGGCACTTTGGAACGCAACGGCCTACGCGGCCCGGCGCAAAAGCAACTCAACCTCGGTTTGGCGAAGAACTTCGGGATCACCGAAAGAGCGCGGTTGCAGTTCCGCACCGAGTTCTTCAACTTGACCAACACGCCGCAATACACGACGCCGAACACCGACTTCACCAACGTCAATGACTTCGGGCGATTGCGGAGCACACAGCTCTTCACCAATCGCCAGATTCAATTCGGACTTCGCCTAGAATTTTAAAGCGTAAAAATGATCGGGCAGCCAATTTTAAGTTGGCTGCCCGATTCGTCTTTAACAGCAACGCGGCTTATGTTTTGTCTGGCTAAAGATAGTCCATCCAAAACTGTTCCGCGTTAGAATTTTCTTCTTTGCTTCACAAGATGCGGTAACATGCCGCATTCGATTCCGTAAACTACATCCGGAGAATCTGTTGTGAGCTTCGCGCGTTCGAGCGGCATTCTTCTTCATCCGACTTCTTTGCCCGGTCGTTTCGGCATCGGCGACTTAGGGCATGAAGCGCGCCGCTTTGTAGATTTTCTTCACGCGAGCGGGCAAAGTTTGTGGCAAGTCTTGCCGCTTGGGCCCACAGGCTACGGCGATTCGCCTTATCAATGCTTCTCCGCCTTCGCCGGAAACGCTCTGCTCATCAGTCCTGAGCGTCTTGTTCAAGAGAATCTGCTTTCAGATGAAGACTTAGGCGATGCGCCCACTTTTCCCGACGACGAGCGCGTAGATTTCGGCGAAGTTATAAATTACAAAAACAAACTGCTCGGCCGCGCTTTCGAGCGCTTCACGCACACCACCGACACAGGTTTGCGCGGCGGCTTTGAAACCTTCTGCCAACAAACTGCTCAGTGGCTTGACGACTACGCGCTTTACCGCGCGTTGAAAGATGCGCACAACGGCGCGGCATGGAATAAGTGGGAAGCGGCGCTTCGGCGGCGCGAGCCGCAAGCTTTAAAGAGCGCGCGCGAAGCTCTGCGCGATGCAACAGACGCACAAAAATTTTATCAATATCTTTTCTTCCGCCAATGGTCTGCACTGCACGCCTACGCGCGTGAACGTCGCGTTTCTATCGTCGGCGACATTCCGATCTTTGTCGCGCATGATTCGTCAGATGTGTGGACGAACCCGCATCTTTTCAAGTTAAACGATGATGGCAGCCCGCAAGTGGTCGCCGGTGTGCCGCCCGATTATTTCAGCCAGACGGGACAGCTCTGGGGCAATCCGCTCTACGATTGGGACGCGATGCGGCGCGACGGATTTCGCTGGTGGATCGAGCGCGCACAGGCAACATTGCAGACGGTTGACATTCTTCGCCTCGATCACTTTCGCGGCTTCGCCGCCTGCTGGGAAGTGCCGGGCGGAGATAAAACGGCGGAGCGCGGACACTGGGTCAATGTGCCGGGCAGAGAGCTGTTCACGGCTTTGCAGAGCGCGCTCGGAAGTCTTCCGATCATCGCCGAAGACTTGGGCGTGATCACGCCTGACGTGGAGAGCTTGCGCGATGATTTCGGCTTTCCCGGAATGCGCATTCTCCAATTCGCTTTCGGCGGCGACTCGCGCAATATAGACCTTCCACACAATTATCATCGCAACCTCGTCGTCTATACCGGAACACACGACAACGATACGACCGTCGGTTGGTTTGAGAGCGCGGCGGGCGAAGGCTCAACAAGGGACGACGCGCAAGTTAGGCGCGAACGCGACTTCTGTTTGCGTTATCTCAATTCTGACGGGCGCGAGATTCACTGGGATTTCATTCGCGCCGTGCTCGCCTCGGTTGCCAACATCGCGCTCATTCCGATGCAAGACTTGTTGGGGCTGGGAACGAAAGCGCGCATGAATCTTCCGGCTTCGACGGGCGGCAACTGGAATTGGCGTTTCCGCGCCGGAGAGTTAAACACGGAAGTGCGCGAACGACTCCTTGAGATGACGGAACTCTACAATCGCGGTCACCGGCCGGAAGCCGGAACTTAAGCGTTCGTGTTGTGGAAGATTTAAGTTGAGTGCCGGATAAGTTGGTTTTTACCGCAGAGGCGCAGAGAGAGGGAGAGAGACCACGCGGAGACTTATAGAGAGAAGCGTAAAAATTTTCTTCTCTGCGATTCTCTGTGCCGCCTCTCTGCGCCTCTGCGGTGAATCGCTTTTCTCATCGCGCTCAAAAAAACTGTTAACGCTTTTCCTGTTTGCCTTCAAGTGATAAGCCTTATGCTCAAGAGATTCGCCACACACACAATTTTCTCTGTCGTGTTGCTCGCCGCCTTCGCTTTAACCTGCGCCGCGCAAACGTCAAGCCCGCCGCCTGAAGTCACGAAAGTTGAACCGCCGAATTGGTGGACGAATCACTCCGTCAATCCCGTGCGCGTCCTTGTGCGCGGAAGAAATTTAACGGGCGCGCGCGTCGAGACGGTCGGCAACGGCTTACAGATCGGACTCGTGCGCGCAAACGCGGCGGGAACTTATCTTTTCGTTGACGTAGTGATCGAAAAGGAAGCGCAACCCGGTCGTCGCGCTTTGCGCATCGTTACTGCTATGGGCACAACCAACGCGCCGTTTGAAATTACTGCGCCCTTGAGTCGCGCCGGACGTTTTCAAGGCTTCACGCCTGATGATGTGATCTATCTGATCATGCCCGACCGCTTCGCTGATGGCGACAGTGCAAACAACGATCCGCCTGAGTCGCGCGGACTCTACGACAGACGAAAGCCGCGCTACTATCACGGCGGCGATCTGCAAGGCATCATCAACCGCTTGCCTTACCTCAAAGAGGTAGGCGTCACCGCCATCTGGCTCAATCCCGTTTACGACAATATCAACCGCCTCAACGAGCGCGAACAATACCCGGAAACGCCCGGCGGCGCTAAACTGCCGATCACGGATTATCACGGCTACGGCGCGGTTGATTTCTACGCGGTCGAAGAACACTTCGGGACGATGGGGAAATTGCGCGAATTAGTTGACGCCGCGCATCGTCAAGGCATCAAGGTGATTCAAGATCAAGTTGCCAATCATTCGGGGCCTTATCATCCTTGGGTCGCAGATTCTCCAACGCCGACGTGGTACAACGGCACACAATCACGTCATCTCGTTAATCCTTTCCAACCTTGGACGCTGCAAGACCCGCGCGCCGAATACGAAGCCAAACGCGCGACGCTCGACGGCTGGTTCATTGACATTCTTCCAGACCTCAATCAATCGGATGACGAAACGGCGCGCTACATTACGCAGAACACGCTCTGGTGGATCGGCATGACGGGCTTCGACGCGATCCGACAAGATACGCTTCCTTATGTGCCGCGCGAGTTTTGGAACAGGTGGATGACAGCGATCAAACGCGAGTATCCGCAGGTGAACGTCGTCGGCGAACTCTACGACGGCGATCCGGCGCTCGTCTCATTCTTTCAGGGCGGACGCACACAGTTCGACGCCATTGATTCAAAAGTTGATACGCTCTTCGACTTCCCGCTTTTCTTCACCGTGCGCCGCGCCTTTGCCGAAGGCAAGCCAATCAGAGAAGTCGCACAGATGCTTGCGCGCGATCACCTCTATCCGAATCCTGACATTCTCGTGACATTCATCGGCAACCACGACATGCTCCGTTTTATGAACGAGCCGAACGCGAATACGACGGGAATCAAACTCGCGCAAACGCTTATCTTAACGATGCGCGGCATCCCGCAGCTTTACTACGGCGACGAGATCGCCTTGCCCGGCGCGGGCGACCCCGACAATCGCCGCGATTTTCCCGGTGGCTTCGCAGGCGATGCGCGCAACGCTTTCACACGCTCAGGGCGCACGCCCGAAGAGCAAGACGTTTATGAAAACGTGCGACGATTAATAAAGCTTCGCGTCGATCTCGAACCCTTGCGGCGCGGGCGTCTCACAAATCTCTACATCGCCGAGCAGCAATACGCCTACGCACGCACAAGCGAGCGCGGCTCAGTCATCGTTATCTTCAATAACGACACGAAACCGGCAAACGTCGAATTTAATGTTGCGAGCGTCAATTTAGAGAACGGCGCGACGCTCACCGACCGCCTCAGCGCAAATGCAGAGACGCGCGTGGCAGAGGGAATGCTTCGCGTGAATCTGCCCGCGCGTTCAGCGAGCATCTACGCAATGAAATAGAAGAGCGGTATTTGAGAGGAGCTTTTCCCCATGGAGAAACCACGCCTCAACTTCTGGCAAATCTTCAACATGAGCTTCGGCTTTCTTGGCATTCAATTCGGCTGGGGATTACAACTCGCCAATATGAGCGCCATTTATACTTATCTCGGCGCAAACCCCGACGACGTGCCGCTTCTCTGGCTCGCCGGCCCCGTTACAGGACTCCTCGTACAGCCTATCATCGGTTCGATGAGCGACCGCACGTGGAATCGTTTGGGTCGGCGTCGTCCTTATTTTTTAGTCGGAGCGATCCTCGCTTCAATCGCTTTATTCATTATGCCGAGCGCGGGCGAGATCGCAAGAAGCTTTGGCGGCAGAGTCATTACGGGCGTAGCGATGGCGGCGACTATGCTGTGGATTCTCGATGCTTCGATCAACGTCTCGATGGAGCCGTTTCGCGCCTTCGTCGCCGACAAGCTAAACGCCTCGCAGCGCACCGCCGGATTCGTGATGCAATCATTCTTCATCGGCATCGGCGCATCGCTCGCAAGCGCGCTGCCTTACCTGTTCACTTGGCTCGGCGTGACGGGTAGAACGGCGAGCGGCGTACCGTTAAGCGTGCAGTATTCGTTTAAGATCGGCGCGATTGCCTTCTTCGGCGCGGTGCTCTACACGGTGTTAACGACGCGCGAGTATCCGCCTGAAGACATGGAAGACTTCAATCGTATGCGCCGCGAGAAGCGCGGGATCACCGCCGGATTTACGGAGATATTCTCAGCCCTGAGAAACATTCCGACGACGATGAAACAACTCGCCGTCGTACAGTTCTTCACGTGGCTCGGACTCTTTTGCATGTGGATGTTCTTCGGCTTGATGACCTCTTACCATATCTTCCGCGCGCCCGACAGCAACTCGCCGCTCTTCCGCGAAGGCAACGAATGGGGCGGCATCGCTTTTATGGTTTATAACATCGTGACGTTTGCCGTCGCCTTCGCGCTTCCGAAACTCGCTGCCGCTACATCACGCAAACACACGCACGCCCTTGCGCTTCTGTGCGGCGGACTTGGACTGCTTTCGACTTATTTCATTGCGGATAAAAACGTGCTGCTCTTAACGATGATCGGCGTTGGCATCGCATGGGCATCAATCCTCTCGCTGCCTTATGCGATCCTCGCGGGCGCGCTGCCGCCAGCGCGTATGGGCGTCTTTATGGGCATCTTTAATTTCTTCATCGTCATCCCGGAGATCGTCGCATCGCTAACGTTCGGACGCATCATTCGGCGTCTGTTCGGCGAAGGCAGCACGCTCGCGCCGCTCTACGTCGTGATGGCGGGCGGCGTTTTCCTGATCATCGCCGCCGTCGCATGTCTTATGCTGGTGCGCGACGTAGGTGATGTGCCGGAGCGTGCCGTGATCAAAGGCGATGAAAAAGAACCCGTGCTTGTGCAACAATCCGTGCAGCCTGTGCCGAGCGCAGGACTTAATGAATAAGTAGCGTAGGCAAAGAGGGTGATGCGTTTCAAACATTAAAGCTGAAACACTCTGCTCCAATTCCTTACCTTCATTTGTAGTTCGGAGACGAATCAATCTTGCTACACAAACTAATAGGCTCATCAGTGAATATTCTCATCATCGCTGCCCTGATGTTGTCTGTGACGCAAAACAATATCGTCGCGCAGCAATCAACTCCGCGCGACCACTCAAGAGAACAAGCGCGTTCGTCTCCGGCGTGGGTGCGCGATGGCGTGGTTTATGAAATCTTTCCGCGCGCGTTTTCTCAGCAAGGAAACTTTAACGGCATCACGGCGCGGCTCGATGAGTTGAGGAATTTGGGCGTGAACGTCTTGTGGTTGATGCCGATTCACACAATCGGGCAGGAGCGTAAGAAGGGAAGCATCGGGAGTCCTTACGCGGTACGGGATTATTATGCGATCAATCCTGATTACGGCACGAAGATTGATCTCAAACGGCTCGTTTCAGAAGCGCACAGGCGCGGGATGAAAGTCATTATTGACATTGTGGCAAATCACACGTCGTGGGATTCGGTGATGATGCGCGAACCGCAGTTTTATACGCGCGACCAAAGCGGAAAAATTGTGCCGCCCGTCGCGGATTGGGCGGATGTTGCCGATCTGAATTACGACAACCCACGCCTCCGTGATTACATCATCGAGATGTTGAAGTTCTGGCTGCGCGAGTATGACTTGGACGGCTTTCGATGCGACGTGGCGGGGATGATTCCAACCGACTTTTGGGAACGCGCGCGCGCGGAACTCGAAAAAGTTAAACCCGACATCATGATGCTCGCCGAATGGCACACGCCCGATCTGTTAGTTCGCGCTTTTGATCTCGACTACTCGTGGCCGGTGCACGGCGCGCTCACCGATGTGATCATGAACAACAGTTCGGCAACCACCTTGCGCACGGCGTGGGAAGAGGAACAGAAAACTTACCCGCGGGGCGCGTTGCACATGCGGTTTTCCGACAATCACGACGAACGCCGCGCGATTGCGCGCTTTGGCGAACGCGGCGCGCTCGCAGCGTCGGCTTTGATGTTTACGCTCGACGGCGTGCCAATGCTCTACAATGGAATGGAAGTCGGAGACACGACAGAATCAGGCGCGCCCGCGCTCTTTGAACGCTTGCCCGTCTTCTGGCAAATCAGTGAACGACGGCCGGAGTTTCCGCGCTTCTACAAAGCGATGATCGCTTTGCGGCAAAACTCGAATGCCTTGCGGCGCGGCAATCTGGAGTGGTTGCGCAATTCAGACGAGGCGCGCGTCGTCACCTTCGCGCGGCGCGACGGTGCGGAAGAAATTTTAGTTGCGATCAACTTTTCCAATCGTTCGTTCGCCGGATTCGTCGAAGCGGAGAACGGCGCGGTGTTTGCCGATATAACACCGGATGTTGCGCCGCCGCTTCCGCCCGATGCGCCTGCGCCCCAGCGTCAAGCGCGCACTCGCCGCGTTGCGCTTCCTGCCATCGCGCTCGATGCTTGGGAGTTTCGCATCTTTCGCCGCGCCGCGCGGTAAGGATCAAGACAAACTCGCGCTCACCCTTTCGAGCGCCGCGAGCGTTGCAACGAATTGAATCGTTTGCGCGCGTTCGTTCGGCGCAGCCCGACGCTGTGCATCGCCCGCTCGATCTCGCGGTTGCGCATAAACCAGCGCCAGACGTTTCCCGTGCGCAAGTTCTCGGCGCTCAAAAGCGTGATGCCGACGCTGATGCCGATCACGTCGGGGCCCGTCCAATCAGTGGTCGGGTTGAAGGCGTCAACAAAACCGTAACGATTGTAAATGCGCTCGCCGTACTTATCGCGCATCGTGCGAAGCGCGGGAAGTGTGATGTCCGACGTGAACATGAGTGAACCTCCGGCGGCCGCAGGCACAACCGTGCCGTCAATCGCCGGGTCGCGCGGCGGTCCGCCCCATGCGACGTAACCTTGCGGACTGTCAGAAGCGGTAACACCCCACACGTTTTCGGAGTAGCCGGGAAACTCTTGCGCAAGCGTGAGGCAAAAGGCTTTGTGCGCGCGCGTGGCGGCGATGGAGTTAGCGAAGTAATCTGTGAACGGATACCAAGTTTCACGTTGGTTGCGGAAGTCAACCCAAGCGTGCGCATACTGGTGAATGAAGAGCGGCCCGCCCGTGATGTAGGTGTAACCCGCGTAGGTGATACGCTGCCGACTCCACGCGAGCCACGAGCGCGCGGTGATCGGATGAGTTGGCGAGCCGATGGCGAGCAGGTAAAGGGTGTTATGTTCGCTGTAGTTGTCCCAGCGCGGTTTAAGAAAGCCGATTTCAGGTTTCCATCCATGCGAAAGGATCGAGCTGTGTCCGGCGAGCATCCACCGGAAATCAACGCGGTTATAGATCAGCGTAGCGAGTCGGTTAATCTCACGGTCGTTGCGGAAATAACCGCGCGCCGTCAAGATTCCGGCGAGCAAAAGCGCCGTGTCAATCGAAGATACTTCGCTTTGCCAACGCCTTTCTCCGTTTCGCCAGTCCATCCAATGATAAAACCAGCCATGCACGTGCGGAACTTTCTCGGCGAAGAAAAGAAGCGTCGTCAACACTCGTCCGCGCGCTTCATCACGACTAATCCAGTTGCGTTCGGCGGCGATGCATAGAGCGGTTAAGCCGAAGCCGGTGGCGGCGATGCTGGCGGTGTGGCGATGATTCTCGTCGTGAACCGAGCCATCGGTGTGCGCGCGATCAAGCACTAACCCTGTATGTGGATCAGACTGTTCGAGAAAGTAGCGAAACGCGCGCCGCGACAAATCTTCGAGAAACTCTTCGTCGCTTGCAGACAAACGCGCTTCGCTGCTTAAGCGTTCGACGTGCGCGTAGTTGGAAGCAGAGACGACGAAGTTTGCGTTTATACAAATTGATAGAAGAAACGCGACGACCACTTGCCGCGCGCGGGGTAAGCGAAAGAGTTTGGGGAAGACAAGCTTGAGCCTTTCCATCTCCTTTAGGTTACTCTATAACTTCCGGCGACGTGAAACTTCTTTTCTAAGTTTACAGTCCGGAAAGGTAAAGTGTTCACCGCGCGTCGCACGTTTACAATTAAGATGTTTCCCTGCGCGCGATACCGTTGTTATGATGACCACCGTATTGGTTTGCCGAGTTTAGCGCAGCTTTCGCTTTGTAGATCGTCTTAGCGAAATTATTGCGCCCGCCTTTCCGTTTGGTCGCACACACATAACGCTCTAGGAAAATTTGAAAATGAAATCAACGAAAATCATCTCTTTAACAGTTATCATCGCGCTTTTGGGTTCGATGTTGCCAACTGTTCGCGCCATCGCGCCGCCGCCGCCGAAACGCTTTGCGCAACGACAGGCAAACATCGAAAGAAGAATTGACACATTACTTGCGCGCATGACAGTAGAAGAAAAACTCGGACAGCTTCAACAACTCGATGGCGACGTGGACGGAAGCTTTCGCGCCGAGCATCCAGATTTAGTACGACGCGGGTTGCTCGGATCATTCTTAAACGTGCGCGGCGCAAAGCGCGTCAACGAACTGCAACGCATTGCGATGACGGAATCGCGTTTGAAGATTCCCGTGCTCTTCGGCTATGACGTGATTCACGGCTACCGCACGATCTTTCCCGTGCCTTTGGGCGAGGCGAGCAGTTGGAGTCCGGTGGATGCCGAGCGTTCGGCTCAAATCGCGGCGCGCGAAGCGTCGGCGGCGGGCGTGCGCTGGACGTTCGCGCCGATGGTTGACATCGCGCGCGACCCGCGCTGGGGAAGAATCGTCGAGGGCGCGGGCGAAGACCCTTACTTCGGTTCGGTGATGGCGCGTGCGCGCGTGCGCGGATTTCAGGGCGCGGATTACAGCGACCCGACACGCGTCGTGGCGTGCGCCAAGCACTTCGTCGCCTACGGCGCGGCCGAAGCGGGGCGCGATTACAACACGACCGACATGTCGGAGACGACCCTACGCGAGATTTACTTGCCACCGTTTAAAGCGGCCGTGGATGCGGGCGTCGGAACATTTATGAGCGCGTTCAACGACTTGAACGGCGTGCCGACTTCGGCGAACCCGTTTACGCTCACAGAAGTTCTGCGCAACGAGTGGAAGTTTGACGGCCTTGTCGTAAGTGATTATGAATCGGTGAAGGAGTTGATGAATCACAACCTCGCGGCAGACGAAAGGGAAGCGGCGCGCGCGGCGATAAACGCGGGCGTTGACATTGAGATGGTCAGTCGCCTCTTCAACAAGCACGGCGCGCAACTCTTACGCGAAAATAAAGTTTCAATGGGGACGCTCGACGAAGCCGTGCGCCGCGTGTTGCGCATCAAGTTTCGTCTGGGGTTGTTTGATAATCCATACGTTGACGAATCACGCGAGGCTAAAGAGATCATGAGCGCAGAGCACTTGCGCGCAGCGCGCGAAGTAGCCGCGCGCTCATTGGTGCTGTTGAAGAACGAGCGCGAAACTTTGCCGCTTACAAAGAATCTACGATCAATCGCCATTACGGGGCCGCTCGCCGACGATCAAAAAAACTTGACCGGCTCATGGAACGCCGATGCGCTCAACAAAACGGAAGGGATTGTCAGTGTGCTCGCCGGAATCAGAGCGAAGACAGGCGCGGAAACGAAAATCAATTACGCTAAGGGTTGCGAGATCACGGGCGACGACACAAGCGGATTCGCGGAAGCTGTGCGCGCGGCGCAGAATTCTGATGTGGCAATTGTCGTTGTCGGTGAATCGGCGGAGATGAGCGGCGAAGCCGCGTCGCGCAGTTCGCTCGATCTGCCGGGCAGACAGTTAGACTTAATCAAAGCGGTGCAAGCGACGGGCAAGCCCACCGTCGTCGTGTTGATGAACGGTCGCCCGTTGACGATCAATTGGATCGCGGAGAATAGCCCCGCGATCCTCGAAACGTGGTTTGCGGGCACGGAAGCAGGTAACGCTATCGCCGATGTGCTCTTCGGCGACGTAAATCCCGGCGGGAAACTGCCCGTAACATTCCCGCGCTCGGTCGGGCAAATCCCGCTCTATTACAACCACAAAAACACGGGACGACCGCCCGACGCAAAAAATAAATACACATCGAAATATTTGGACGTTGACGTGACGCCGCTCTTCCCCTTCGGCCACGGTTTGAGTTACACGCAGTTTAGCCTGACGAATCTACAACTCAGCGCGCAACGCATTCGTCCCGATGGGCGGATCATTGCGAGCGTTGAAGTGGAGAACACAGGGCGGCGCGCGGGTGATGAAGTTGTGCAGCTTTATATCAGAGATGTGGCGGCGAGCGTGACGCGACCCGTGCGCGAATTGAAAGGTTTCGAGAGAATCACTTTACGACCCGGCGAATGGCGGCGCGTCTCTTTTACGCTAACGCCGGAGAGCCTCGGCTTCTATGATCGACAGATGCGCTTTCGCGTCGAGCCGGGAGCTTTCAAAGTGATCGTCGGCACAAGCTCGGTCGGCGGGCTTGAAGCGGGTTTTGAGGTCATCCAAAGATAAATAATTGTGGACGACAACTTGATGTTGGTTCAATCT
>JACDAW010000237.1 GCA_013695245.1 Pyrinomonadaceae bacterium
TCGGAGAGAATCGGACACAACCCGCCTTCAACTTCAGCGCGCATCTTCTCGTCGTGTTTGATCTCAGCGCGTAGGTGCGCAACTTGTTCGGTGAGTTCGCGCGCTTTCGTATCGAGTTCAATTTCACGCCCGGCATTGCGCGCCGATATGTCGTGTTCGCCGAGTTCGCGTTCAAGCGATAGGAGCGTCTCCTGCAAACGCGCAAGCTCCGCCGCCCGCTCGCGGCGCTGATCCGCGTAGTGTTTGCGGTCGTTGTCTATCTTTGTCGCTTCAGCGAGTTCGTTGTCAATAAGCAACAGTTCGCTCTCAAGGCTTTCAACTTGTTCGGGCGCGTCGCCCGCGCGTTCCGCGAGGCGAATGCGTTCGCTCGTTTCTTTGTGTTGCGCGCGTAGAGAGGCGAGTTCGCGGTCGAGCCGGGCGAGGCGTTCCTGCGCCGCGAGAGAGCGCGCGCGCAGATCGATCAGACGCTCACGTTCACGCTCAAGGTCGTTTTGAGATTCGATCTCCGCTTCAAGTTCAACGAGCGCAAGGCGGGCGCGCACGGCCGACTCCAAAGCGTCTTCGATGCGGGCTAGTTCATTTTCAGCGACGACGAGGCGACGTGCCATCGCCTCCGCTTCACGGCGCACGCGGTCACGTTCGTTGCGTTCCGCTTCAAGTTGTTGAAGTTCGTGCATCGCTTCCGTGTGCGAACGATAATCTTCTTCCGTCGCTTCGCGGCGCTTTTGCGCTTCTTCGGCAGCCGCGAGTTCGCCGCCCACATCTTCAAGACGACGCCGCGCCGCTTCGCCTTCGACCGCCAAGCGTCCGGCATCTGTATGCGTGCGATTAACCGCTTCGGCAGCGGCCGTCAGGCGTTCGACCACGCGCGTTACATCTTCCGCTTCGCGTTGAAGATTATTAAGCAAGCGGCCTAATTCTTCGATGTTCTTCGCGGCCGCGCCGCGTCGTTCGATGAGTTCATCGTAGCGCACAAGCTGACCTTCGGCGCGATCAATGCGCGCTTTAACTTCCGCGATGCGCTCTTTGATCAAATTAACCGTATCAAGCAGGCGATGCGCGCTCTCGCGGTATTCTTCGACTTTCAAGAGGCGATCAAAGGCAGCTTTCCGTTCACTCGGTTTCTGAAGGAAGTCGGCGGTAAACAGCCCTTGCGGGACGCCGATGGCGTGACGAAAAAGCGTCTTCAAATCCGTGCCCGGTTCAACTCCGAAGAGCACGCGCAGCCAATTAGCCACGTCCGTCTTCTTTTCAGCGAGACGTTGATTGCGCGCGTTGTCGTGAATGTAATAAGTGTTGCCCGTGTCGCGGTGCACGGTGTACTGCCGCCCGTCCGTATCGCTCTCAAACGTGACGCGCACGACGCCTTTCTTCGCGCCGCGCCGGAGGAAATCATCTTTGCTGTATTCAAGCGTGTCGAAGAGCGCCCACGCAATTGATTCGAGGATCGTGGTTTTGCCCGCGCCGTTTTCGCCGACGATAGCCGTTGTGCCCGGCTCGAAAGTAAACTCGGCGTGCTCATAAGCTTTGATATTTTCTAATTCAACGCGCGTGACGTGCATATAGCTGAAATCTTAAAATAAATTCTTACTTTTATGGTCTTATTATTTCAATGCTTTAGATAACGAATTAACCGCCTCGTTTCGATAGATGCAATATTACATGTCTTGAGCTTTATTTTCATCCGGCACAAAGAGAATTAGGCAGAAAACGAAGGAAGCTTTTGTTCCTCCTTCACTTCGCGTGTTTCTCGGCAAGAATTTAATTGACCTCAACGCACCGCTTAAATATGATGCTTCCGCTCAGAGCGCTCTTAAACGAAGCGGGTGTGTGGTTCAGCCTTTTCCAGCACACTCCCGCTTTACGCCTGCATTTAGTTTCAGAAACACAAAGTTAATGAGGGTTTCATTGAGCGCGCACGCTTGAACTGTTAGAGTGCGCCGCCGAAGATTATGTGAGCTTGCTCCGCGCTTCTTAACATCATCTTGCGGTAAAGCTACAAGCACTCAAATCTTAGATTGAGAGGACATTATGAGCCAAAAACGGATACCTTTCACTCGCCTGCTGGCGGTCTGCGCGTGCCATCTGCTCTTTGCAGCAACCGTCGTTTACGCACAATCGCAAGCTACCACCGGCAACATCGAAGGGCGCGTGCTTGATCCGCAGGGCGCAGTCGTGCCCGGCGCATCCGTCACTGTTGTCAATCAAGAAACCGGGTTGGAGAAAACGGTGACCGCCGATGGCGAGGGCAATTACCGCCACATTCTTTTGCCGCCCGGCTCATACACCGTGCGCGTTGCCGGACAGACAGGTTTCGCCACGACAGAACTGCGCGATGTCGTGGTTAACGTCGGCGGCATCACGTCTCTTGATATTAGTTTATCTATTAGCGGCACAAGCGAATCCGTCACCGTGACGGGCGAAGCGCCGGTTGTCGAAACGACGCGCACCTCCGTCTCGTCAGTCGTCAACGAACGCGCCATCACAAATCTGCCGGTCAACGGGCGCAACTACCTCGACTTTGCCACTTTGACGCCCGCCGTCATACGCGATCCGACGCGCACCGGCGACCTCGCCGTTGGCGGCCAAAAAGGCACGCTTAACAGCCTTCAGGTTGACGGAGTTGATAACAACAACACCTTCTTCGGACAATCTTTCGGGCGCACGGGAACGCGCCCGCCATACCAGTTTTCGGAAGAATCCGTGCAGGAGTTTCAAGTTAATCAGAACGGATTTTCCGCCGAGTTCGGGCGCGCGGGCGGTGCCGTCATCAACGTCGTCACCAAATCCGGCACAAACGAATTTCACGGCGGCGCGTTCGAGTATTTCCGCGATGAATCTCTCAACGCCAACACGCCGATCTTAAACGCGCGCGGGCAACGCCGCCCGCGCTCACAGACGAATCAGTTTGGCGGGCGCTTCGGCGGCCCCCTAGTGCGCAATCGCGCTTTCTTTTTTGTAACTTACGACGGGCAGCGCGCGGACGTGCCGCAGCCCGTTGATCCGCCGAACTTCTTCGCGCAGTCGTCAAGCATTCAAGCGCTGCTGCTACCCCGACTCGGCACGTATCAAGTCGGGCGCAATCAAGATGTGTTTCTGGCGAAAACAGACATTTCAATTAACAACGACAATCGTTTGTCGGTGCGCTTTAACCGGCAGAACTTCACCGGCGTTAACAACGAAAACGCCAATTCTCTCAGCGTCGAGGAGCATTCGGGCAACAGCATCGCGCGCACCACGACGCTTTCGGGAACGCTCACCTCGACCATAACGCCAAGCCTGATCAACGAATTCCGCTTCCAATTTGCGCGCGACCGCGAACCCGGCGAAGCCAACAGCGACGATCCTGAAGCCTTGATCGCGACGGGCGCGGGCAATCTCTCCATCGGTCGCAACAACTTCAGCCCGCGCGA
>JACDAW010000342.1 GCA_013695245.1 Pyrinomonadaceae bacterium
ATCAGCCGAGCAGAGGGCTGCTGCGCTCGCCCGCGAACAGAATACGCCACCTGCAAAATCAATTGTGCGCGGTCGCGCCGTGTATGACGAAACGGGGCGGCCAGTTCGCCGCGCTGCAATCATGTTGCTTTCAACTAATCCGCGCGGAGGCGGAGGAGAGCAGGCGGGGTTGACAAACGCGCGCGGCGAGTTTGTGCTCAGAAACGTGCGCGCCGGAAAGTATTTCGTGATGGTCAACGTGCCCGGCGCGATCACGCCCATCAGTTTCATTGATCTCAACGAAGTTCGCTCCGACTCGTTTGACTTTGACGAGATCAGACAACACTTCGAGGAAGTGACGGTTGACGGAATCAATATGGTTAACGTGGAGGTCAGAGCTAAGCGCGGCGCGGCGATCAGCGGGCGCGTCAGCTACGCGGACGGTGATCCGGCGATCAACGTCCAAATCGCGCTAATGCGCAAAAAAGATAGTCGAACGGCGCGCTTTCTCAGCAACAACATTGGCGCGGCGATGTTGCTCGGAATGCGCACGGATGATCGCGGCATGTTTCGCGTCACGGGGTTGCCGCCCGGCGATTACTACGTGAGCGCATCGGAGCCGGTAGTGCATGGCGATGCGGGAGATGGACAATCAATTGCAGTGCCATCAATGGGTATGGTAATGGGCGGGATGGGTGCGGGCGATTCGCTCGTCGACACTTATTACAAAGATGCGACTTCGGAGAAGGAAGCAAGCGTAATCCACGTCGAACTCGGACAGGAGGCGAGCGACATCAACTTCACGCTCATTGAGCGTCCTACTTATCGTTTGCGTGGTGTGGTACGTGCTAAGCGTGGCGGTCGTCCGGTCGCTCGCGCTCGAATCAATATCGAACGCAAGGATGTGGCACCTACCTTCAATCCTTTCACGCAAGAGAGTGGCGTCGCGCAAACTGACGAACAAGGTCGTTTCAGCCTCAACGAGATACCGGACGGCACATACACTCTCACAGTCGAACCTCCTTACGATTATGGAGGGGGAGAAGGAAGTGATAGTGAGTATATGTCGGGCAACATGAATATGAACACGAATACTAGTCGAATACCGGAAGGTACGGCAGTGGTAACAGCTACACGCCCGCGAGAGCCGCGTTTCGTGCGCAAGCAACAGGAAGTGAAGGTGGCGGGCGCGGAGCAAACTAACATCATCGTCGAACTCGCGCAGGGTGGGAGCATTGCGGGAACGGTTGTGATGGAAAACGGCACTCCGCTGCCACGCACCGCAAATATCGTTGTGAAGGCGGAGCTGGTGGGCGCGCAGGAGCCGCTTGAAGGCAGCAGTGGCGGCGACTACGTTGCACCCGGTAATAATCAATTCACAATCGAAAGCTTGCCCGTAGGAAGTTTCTACCTAAATGCTTACGTCCCGGCGGGCGAAGAAGGCACGGGAAATAAGTACTACGTTAAATCCATCATCTTAAACAGTTCAGATTTGACGCGCGACCCGATTACGCTACAAGAGGGACAAACGATCACGGGCGTGCGCGTCGTGCTCGCCGCCGATGCCGCGACGCTCACGGGGCGCGTCGTTGCTTCTGGCGAAGATAAGCGACCATTAAGCAACAGGATCGCGCTGGTTGTGCCCGCCGAAGCAACAAAGCGCCGCCGCCGAAGCACACAGCACTACGAGCGCACGGACGGCGAGGGTGCGTTTACATTAAATCTCCCGCCGGGCGAATACTTGATTATCTTACTGCCGAAGGGAACGGGAGGGGCGGGCGCGTTGCTGAGCGAGGAAGCGATCAATCAGTCGGCGGCGAACACCGTAACGCGCGTGACGCTCGGCTCTAACGAGCGCAAAAATGTTGACATTACCGCGTCGGGCGAAAATTAATGTTTAAATAAAATACGATTAAGGGTAAAACTTAACCGGAGGCGCGCCGTTGCCTCTAGTATCACAAAGGAATCACCGGGTAGATCATGGCAGTTTAGTGAATAGATGGCATGTTTTGGATTGTGGGAATAGCGGTAATTGCAGTTTTGATCGGGGTGTTCGTTTATAAATTTGGTGAAGACGTCAAAAGTGACGATGAATTTTGGGATATGTAGTCGGAAATTCTCTTGCTTAACGGAAATGCTGGGGCGCTTTAGTGTAGCTGCTCTCCGAGTTTAACTTTAATTAAGCTTCGTGCGTGGAGGCAATTCAAGGGGTCAATTGCAAATATGCCGGAGTTGATTAGTTCCATCGCCGCGCGCCTGCGTCGCTTCGTCGGCAATCGCCGCCACGCCCAGCGCCGCTTGGTGCGCCTTACGGTTCACGTCTCATCTGCGGGCGGAAAAAAAGATTGGCAAGAGTCTCGCTCCGCCGCGCTCGAAGCTTACACGCGCGACCTTAGCCTCTCCGGGCTGTCAATTATTGTCCCCGCCATTCGCATCGGCAGTCGCTACCTCACCGATCAGGATCGCACACTGCACATTCAAATCGAACTTCCAGACACCACGATCCAACTCCGCGCAGTATCCGTGCGCTACGAACAACTCGTCGGAGAGGAGAAGGGCTATTTGATCGGGGCGCGCATCATTGAGATGAGCCAAACTGATCGCAAACTTTTCCTTGAATATATAAAGTCGCCTAACTAAAACAAGCCGCTTAACCGCTATCATTCGCTTGCGCGATTCAATCGCAGAAGTGAAGCGCGCCGAAAGCTTGCGGCTCGTGAAAGCTTGGAACTTCGGTGTGCGTCGGTTGCCAAGCGAGGTAGCCGCGCGTCTCGCCTGCGCCCACACAGCGAAATAGATTCGCGCGCCACACCTCACCGCTCACCGCAGGGGCGCGCCCGAAAGCTTCCCACGGCACACACAGCGACATGCGAACGCGGTCATCCGCGATACAAGCGGCGACGGTTATGCCGGAGCGGAAATCCGAATTAGTCTCACGCCCCTGAGAAGTTTGGCGAATCTCTAGATCGAGCCATTCGCCCGTCGG
>JACDAW010000246.1 GCA_013695245.1 Pyrinomonadaceae bacterium
GAGAAATTAAGCGAAAGAATCGTTGCTGAGGTCGGCGACTGGTGTCGTGACGCGCCGCAGCACGACGATCTGACGTTCGTCGTCGTGAAGGTAAAATGAATTTGTTCTTTTGCTGCTTAATAATCCGCCGGAGAGTGAAGCCAACGGCGTTTGCGAAAATGTTCTTCCGTCCAGAAGCCGCGCAGTAATCTTAATTGCGGGGGCACGACCGAGCCGTCAGCCTGTGCGGGCGGCAGCAGCACGCTCACCACATCGTAGCGAAAGGGCACCGCTCTAAGATTAAACATGCGGCGATAGACGCGAGCGGCGCGCGTGATTTGTCGTTGCTTGCGCCGATCCACGTTCGACTCCGGCAGGGCGAAGACATCGGATTGACGTGTTTTGACTTCGACGAAGCAGAGCGTCACGCCTTCGTAGGCGACAATGTCAATTTCGTTATGAATAACTTGTCCGCGCGTGTTGCGCCCAACCGCAAGGCGAAAGTTTGAGGCGACGATGCGGTAGCCGGTGCGTTCAAGAAACTTCATGGCCATCCTTTCGCCGCGACGACCGAGCGCGAGATGCGGTGCAGTTTCATCATCATCTTCTGCAATGCGCGCCTTCTTCGCCTCGCCTGCTTGTCGCTTAAAAATTCCTGTCGCCGATTCCAGCCATCGCATAGAGTTAATAATTTGATCGTTTGAATGAAAGAGGTTCGGTAAAGTTTAAGACTGAAAGCGTAGCTCCTTCGACTCGTAAGACGCAAGCGAACCTCTGCGTGCGACTTGAACGCGCGGCGCGCAGCGCGCTACACTCGCAATTAAATTACAAACAGACATATTAAAAATGCGCGGCATAAGTTTTCATTCGCGCCAAAGTGAAGAAGCGAGATTAAACTTTAAGCTCGAACGCATTTATGGATTCTGAAATCATCAACACGGAAGAAAACAGAACGAGCGTGACTGATGCTGCGTTGCCGCTCGTGGCGATCATCGGGCGGCCGAACGTCGGGAAGTCAACGCTATTCAATCGTCTCGTCGGCGAGCGGCGCTCAATCGTCGGCGATGAGCCGGGCATCACGCGCGACCGCATCTACGGCGAAGCGGAATGGGCGGGGCGGCGGTTCAGCATCGTTGATACGGGCGGCATCGTGCCGGACGACGACGCGGTAATTCCCGCAAACATTTTGAAGCAGGCAGAGGCAGCGATTCACGAAGCGGTGGCACTCATCTGGGTGGTGGATGCGCGCGCGGGCGCAACGCCTTTGGACGAAGAACTCGCGCGCTTGCTGCGCAGCACGAATAAACGTGTGATCGTCGCGGCGAATAAGTCGGACGTTGAGCGGATCGAAGCGCACGCCGGAGAGTTTTACCGCTTTGGCTTCGATGAGGTCGTGCCCGTTTCGGCTGAGGGAGGAAACGGTGTCGGCGATCTGCTCGACCGAGTGGTTGAGAATTTCGACGCTGATGCGGCGACAAGGGATGAAGAAACTGCGAAGCCTCCGCGCGAGATTCGCCTTGCGATCATCGGACGGCCGAACGTCGGGAAATCGTCGCTCTTAAATAAACTCCTTGGTGAAGAGCGCGCTATCGTTTCGCCCATCGCGGGCACAACGCGCGATGCGGTTGACACGCTGTTAGAGCGTGACGAAGGAAGGTTTCGGATCATTGATACGGCGGGCATCCGGCGCAAGGGCAAAACCGAAGAGATGACGGAAAAGCTCGCAGTGATGATGGCGCGGCGCGCTTTGGAGCGCGCGGATGTGGCCGTTCTCGTCGTTGATGCGACCGAAGGTGCGGTTGCTTTGGACGCGAACATCGGGGGCTACGCGGTTGACGCCGGATGTGCTGTGATCATCGCCGTCAACAAATGGGACGCCATTGAAAATAAGGAGACGGGAACGCCGTTCGCCTTCGAGCGCGCGTTGCGCGATCAAATGAAGTTTCTCGATTGGGCGCCGGTCGTGACGATCTCGGCTTTGCAGGGGCAGCGCGTCGAACGCATCTTGCCGCTCGCCGCCCGCGCTCAAGCGGCGCGCAATCTCCGCATCCCGACCGCGCAACTCAATCAATTTTTTGAACAAGCCATCTCCGCCCCGCGCGCGCCTTCTGCTCCCGCGCCCGTCAAAGGTGGACGCTCGCGCCTGAGAGTGCAATATGTCACGCAAGCGGGCGTGCGACCGCCGACCTTTATCGTGTTTACGGCCGGAGGACTCGGAGGCAAAAGAGGCGGACTGCATTTTTCTTACGAGCGCTATCTTGAAAACCGCCTGCGCGAAGAGTTTGATTTCTTCGCCACGCCTCTAAGGATTGTGGAAAGACACCGGCGCGAGCGTCGCAATAAATCGTAGCAAGGAAAACATCTCACCCGTTTTGATTATCTTTTCGCTCACGCATGAATAGACAAACTCTCCGTTGGCAAGTGTTGGCGCAAGACGGCGAAGCGCGCGCCGGAGTTTTGCAGACGCGAAGGGCGACGATTGAGACGCCCGTGTTTATGCCCGTCGGCACATTGGGCACGGTGAAGGGAATGCGTTATGAAACGCTTGAATCGCCGGAACTCGACGCGCGGATTATTCTCGGTAACACGTATCATCTGTGGCTGCGTCCCGGCGCAGATGTTATTTGCGCGCTTGGCGGGTTGCATCGCTTCACGGGTTGGCGGCGGGCGATGTTGACGGATTCGGGCGGGTTTCAGGTGTGGAGTTTGACGGGTCTGCGCAAAATCTCAGAGGAGGGCGTTGAGTTTCGTTCGCACATTGATGGTCGTCAGTGTTTTCTCTCGCCGGAGATTTCGATGGAGGCGCAGGCGGCGCTTGGCGCGGAGATCGTGATGGCGTTTGACGAATGCGCGCCGGGCAAACTCGCGCACGCGGAGACGCGCAAGAGCATGGAGCGCACGCTGCGTTGGGAAGCGAGATCGAAAAATCGTTTTGACGAACTGCAAGCAGAAAGCGCGGATGCGGGGCGCAACTGTGGGACAAACGAAGTGAGCGGCGCGCAGGCGTTATTCGGCATTGTGCAGGGCGCGACGCATCTTGATCTGCGGCGGGAAAGCCTCGCGCGCACGGTTGAAATGGGTTTTGATGGTTATGCGCTCGGCGGTCTGAGCGTCGGGGAAGAGAAGGAAGTGATGTATGACGTGATCGCTCAAGTCGCGCCGGAGATGCCGCGAAGTAGCCCGCGTTATTTGATGGGCGTCGGAACACCCGAAGATTTGGTGGAAGGCGTGTCGCGCGGCATTGATATGTTTGATTGCGTGTTGCCGACGCGCAATGCGCGCACGGGGCAGGCATGGACTACGGAGGGGAAGTTAAACATTAAGAACGCGCGCTGGACGCGGGATGAACGCCCGCTTGATGAAGCGTGCGCGTGCTCTGTGTGTAGGAGATATTCGCGCGCATACCTCAGACATTTGTACATTGCAGGCGAGATGATGGCGAGCATACTCCTCACGCATCATAATCTTTTCTTCTTCCTTGACACGATGCGGCGTGTCAGGCAAGCTATTCGCTTCAATGAATTTGCGAAATTCCGGCGGGAGTTTCTGACGCGCTCTGCCTGTAGCGCAGAGTAATGGCTCAAGGGGGTGCGCTGCTAAATTCGTTGAAGTCGAATGAGCTTTAAGGCAAGGCGATGTTTCTTTGCTTCTTTAAGATTTCTTAGTCCCAAATTAAAACCGGATGAACACTTTCGCCGCTATCCTTTTGCAAGGCAACACGAGCGCGTTTCTAATTCAACTCGCCCCGATATTCGCAATCTTCGGCGTCTTTTATTTCCTTGTGATCATGCCGCAGAAGCGGCGGCAGCGCGAACTGCAAGCGTTGGTCGAAAACTTAAAGCCGGGCGACCGTATCGTCACGAGTGGAGGCATTATCGCCACCGTCACGGCCGTGCGCGACACCAGTTTGATTATTAGAAGTGCCGACAAATCAATGCTCGAAATCTCACGCGCATCAGTCGCCGGTCTGCACGGGGAATTGGAACAGAAATAAGCGGGCGCGCGAAAATTGCGCCGAAGTAAGTTTGGCGTTGGGCGCGGGCTACGATTAAAGAGAATGCTTTTGCGGCCGCCGCGCGCAATTCAAGTTTTTCCTGTTATGAAAAAAACGAATCTTCTTACTCGCGTTATCATCATCGCAATCATCACGCTCGTTGCGCTCTACATCGTCATCGGGCCGCGTCATAACCCGACTTTAAAAGATTTTACGCTCGCCGGGATTAACAACACATTGCGCGAAAACATCCGGCTCGGACTCGATTTGCGCGGCGGCTCGCACCTCGTGATGCGCGTTGATACGGATGATTACCTGAAGCGTCTGGCGAATAATAACATCACGCCCGTGCAAGCGGCGGCGCAAGGAGCGGGGTTTGCCGTCAAGGAAGTTCGCGCGGACAATTCCGGCGGCAATTATCGCGTTATTCTTGAAGCGCAGGATGCCTCGAAGTTAGGCGCGATCCGCGATGCGGTGACGAACAAGGTTGATCTGCGCGACTGGTCGGCGTCCACTTCCGGCAACATGATTACATGGACGTTGACGGCCGACGCGGCGCGGCGTTTAAGCGATCAAGCCGTCGAGCAATCTATCAATTTGATCGAGAGTCGCATTAACACGGTGGGCGTTGCCGAACCGACCTTGCAGCGACACGGAGCGCAATCGTCGCACCAAATTCTTTTGCAGATGCCAGGCATCCAAGACCCTGAGCGCGTCAAGCGATTGATCGTTGCTCAATCGCGCCTTGATCTCGTCCACGTCGTTAGCCCGCCGAGTCCGGCTTCGGCGCAAAAATATGCGACGCAGGAAGAAGCCGTCGCCTCGCTTAATTCGGGCGGGCAAGTTCCTTCTAACCGTCGCGTGCTGCCTTACTCCGAACGCGACGAGCCGACGGCAGCTAACGGGCAGAACGAGAATAAACCGCAGAGTTGGGTTGTCGTCGAGAATCCGCCGGTCGTTGACGGAAGCGAACTGCGCACGGCGGAAGCGGTGACGGGACGCGCGGGCGGTTCGGGTGATTACCAGATAGCGTTTACGTTAAAACCTTCGGGCGCGGAAAAGTTCGGTCGCTGGACGGCGGCGAACGTCAACCAATACATGGGCGTCGTCCTTAACGACGAAGTTAAATCAATTGCCTTCATCAAATCGCAGATCACTGATTCGGGCGAGATTAGCGGAAAGTTTACGGAACAATCGGCCAAAGACCTTGCGCTCACTCTGCGCTCCGGCGCGCTTCCCGCGAAGCTTGAATACTTGGAAGAGCGCACGGTCGGCCCCAGTCTCGGCGCGGATTCGATTCGTTCGGGTGTGACGGCTTCGCTCGCCGGACTCGCGCTCGTCGTCGGTTTTATGCTCTTTTACTATCGCGGTTCGGGCGTTAACGCCGTGCTCGCGCTGCTTCTGAACATGATCTTGACGATGGCCGCGCTCATCGTCTTCGACGCGACTTTGACGCTTCCCGGCATCGCCGGATTGATTTTAACTATCGGCATGGCCGTTGACTCAAACGTGCTTATCTTCGAGCGCATCAGAGAAGAACTGCGCACAGGCAAAACCGTTCCTTCCGCAGTTGATCAAGGATTCGGGCGCGCGTTCGTAACGATCATTGATACGCACGTAACGACGATCATCTCGTCTCTGTTTCTCTTTATCTTCGGCACGGGGCCGATTCGCGGCTTCGCCGTCACGCTCGTGCTCGGCCTTATCGCCAATCTGTTTTCGGCCGTTTACGTCTCGCGCACGATCTTTATCTGGCTCCTGAATCGCAAGAACCGGCGCGTCGAATCGCTTAGTATTTAATCAGTGAGCAGTTAAGCGGTGAGCTAGTCAAGCAGTAAAGACAAACCGCTTTCTCGCTGCTCACCGCTTATTGCTTACTAAAATTATTATGATCCAACTTTTCAAAGACGTTCGCATTGATTGGCTCGCCAATCGTCGTATCTTCATTATCATTTCGGTCGGGCTGATGCTGGCCGGACTCATTTCCGCCATTGGGCGACAAGCCATTCCCGGCGGGACGGATGCGTTTAATCTCGGCGTTGATTTTAAGGGCGGCACGGTGACGACCGTGAGATTCAAACAGCGTCCGTCGGCGGAAGAAGTGCGCGCGGCGTTGCGTCGTGCGGGAGCGAATGATGCCGTTATCCAGCCGGTTACGGACAAGGAAGACGTGCACCTGATCAAACTGCCGCGCTTTGAAAACAACACAGCCAACGCGGAACAGCAAGAACAGTCGGGCGTCGATCCCGGACGGGCGAAGGTAGTTGAGGCGCTCAAAAGTTTCGGCCCCGAAGTCACACAGGGAGAGAATCTGCCTCCGCAGGGCAACAGCTTCCGCATTGAGAGCACAGAGGCGGTCGGCGCGGTCGCAGGCGAAGCGCTCAGGAATCAAGCGGTGACGGTAACGTTGCTGGCGCTCGTCGGCATTCTCGCCTACATCGCCATGCGCTTTGAGTGGACTTATGGCGCGGCGGCCGTGATCGCCGTGTTTCACGATGTTCTCGTAACGCTCGGTTTCTTCTCGATCTTTCAATGGGAAATAAGTCTGACGGTGATCGCCGCGCTGCTAACGCTGATTGGTTTCTCGGTCAACGATACCATCGTCGTCTTCGACCGCATCCGCGAAAACCTGCGCCTCAATCGCCGCGAATCGCTCTACAACATCACAAACGATTCGATCAACCAGACGCTTTCGCGCACCGTGATCACTTCCGGCCTCGTCCTGCTGTCCGTGATCGCTATGGTTCTCTTCGGCGGCGAAGTTTTGCGCGGCTTTTCGCTGGCGCTCCTTATCGGCATTATCTTCGGCACATATTCATCAATCGCCATCGCTTCGCCAATCATGGTTTGGTGGCAGCAGCGTTTAGAAACAGGAGCGCCGCGCACGGCTCCGTTAAGAACGAACGCAGCGACGGCAACGCGCCGCGCGACAGTCGCCGCACAAAGCGCAGCTTCACGCAATCGCCCGACCGCGACCCGTTCCTGAAAAAAGCTTTAAACGAAAAATTGCTCTTGACTTAAACGCACGTTCGGGAATAGACTGCGCGTGTTGCTGGCCAATTGAATAAGGAAGCGGAACGCGCCCGGATGTTTTACGTTTTTGTAAACGGGATGAACGGGCGTGCTGTGCGCATTAGACTCAAGCGGCTCGGCTCCAAGTCATTCTCGTAGTGGCAGGACGCGCGTTTCCCGAAAGCGCGCGAGAAATCCCAAGTCTATCGCCACTGCTTCCCCTTATTTAAAGTTTCTTATTAAGAAAAAGCTGAATTGAACGAACGTTTAAATTAGCGGCATTCAAAAATTCTGAAGCCCCTGCTGCTTCCACTCGGCACCGGAAAGGGAGGGTAACGAAAGTGTTTGAATCTTCGTTAGTAGAGTCCGGTTCGCATAAGCAAGACTATGCCCGCAAGGGTTCGTTCTTCGCTGGCACGCTCATTATCTACACGGTTTTGTTAGGCAGCGCGTTCGTCGCGCTCGTCTATGCGTATGACGCGCACCTTGATAATCAAAACGTCGAACTGCTCGCGGAACTAGCACCGCCCGTCGTGGCAAACGATCCGCCGCCGGAGCCGGAGCAGCAGCAACAACGGCAAGCTCCCGCAACCCAGCCGGAAGTGGCCACGCGCACGCAGATG
>JACDAW010000356.1 GCA_013695245.1 Pyrinomonadaceae bacterium
GAAGCTACAATTTCATGAATCGCATGAGCGTGGCGCGAGCTTACCCGGTGGGCTGCTGATAATCTGTTGAGCGAGACAGCCGCGAGGAAGCGTTGCTGAACGGTCAAGCTGATATTAGCAAAATGTAAGGCGCGAATGCGAAAGAAAGTTTAACCGGCGCAGAAGTTTTTCTTTTCGCCTTTAGGCAGCTGTTCATTCTTGCTTTATTATCCCCGTTGAATTCTTTAAGTATTTCTCGGAGTGAAGAAACATTGCGAGTGCCTTTCGCTGTGCCCCTTGAGAAGGAGTTCGACGCGGTTGGTTTCGGACTAAACGCCGTTGACCACCTTATCGTCGCGCCGCGCTATCCGGCGTTCGACACGAAGGTGCGCTTTACGGATTACAAGCTTTCGGCGGGCGGGCAGACGGCGACGGCGATGACGGGGCTGCAACGTCTCGGTCTAAAAACAGCTTACGCCGGACGCTTCGGTGCAGACGACGCGGGGCATTACGGCTTGCAGACTTTAGTTGACGAAGGAGTTGATGCGCGCTTCGCTGAAGTGATTGAGGGCGCGCGCACACAAACCGCGTTCATCATCATTGACGCCGGAACGGGCGAACGCACGATCCTCTGGGATCGAGACGAGCGTTTGAGTTATGCGGAGCAAGATGCGCCCCTTGAACTCGCCGCGCGCGGGCGCGTGTTGCATATAGACGCACACGATCCGCCCGCTTGTCTTGCGCTTGCGCGTGAGGCACGACGCGCAGGTGCGATTGTCTCGCTCGACGTTGACAACCTCTATAAAGGACTGCCGGAACTATTACCTTTCGTTGATCTGCTCGTTTCATCCGCAGAATTTCCGCATCGCTTGGTTGGAATCGAAGATGAACGCGCGGCGCTGCGCGAAATAAGATCGCGCTTCGGCTGTCCCGTCGTCGGCATGACGCGCGGTGTGCGCGGCGCGATTCTTTATTGCGAAGAATCGTTTCTCGAATCGCCCGCCTTTAGCGTTCCCGGCGGTTGCCGCGACACAACGGGCGCGGGCGACGCTTTCCACGCCGGATTTCTCTACGGCTTGCTGGCGGGCGAAGAACTCGAAGCATGTCTGCGGACGGCGTGCGCGGTCGCCGCGCTCAAGTGTCGTAGTTTAGGCGCGCGCGCGGGGCTTCCGACGCGCGACGAGTTAAGCGATTTTATTCGCCACGCTTCACCGCTCTGAAGAAGAGAACGCAACGCGAGTTAATAATTTTCTGCTATTCGCTGCTTCACAATTCTTCTTTCTTGCCGCGTTTGGGGCGAATCGGTACTATAGTCGTTACCGTTCGAGCACTTTCACGCCCGCACCGAATTTAACATTATGCGCTTACGCACATTCGTCGTCTTAACGCTCGTCTTAGCCTCTCTTCTTCCCTCTTTCAACGCGCGTGCCACAACGCAACGCCGCGTGAGTCTCATGCTCGTCAACGGCAAAGTCTTTACCGCCGACGCGCAAGGGACAATCGCGCAAGCCATAGCGATTGACGACAATCGCATCGTCGCCGTCGGATCGAATGAAGAAATCATAAAAACTTATCGAGCGGCGCGCACGATTGACTTGGCAGGCAAGCTTGTGACGCCCGGCTTTAACGACGCGCACATTCATTTCGCATCCGGCGGGCTTTCTCTCTTGCGCGTTGACCTAAACGGCGCGCGAAGTTTGGATGAAGCGTTGCAGCGCATCGCCGCGCGTGCGCGCGAACTCCCCGCAGGTTCTTGGGTCTTAGGTCGTGGCTGGGATCACACGCTCTGGGGCAATCAGTTTCCGTCGCGCGCCGACCTCGACCGCGTTGTGCCCGATAAGCCTGTGTTTTTGCAGCGCGTTGACGGTCACGTTTCGTGGGCGAACACGCTCGCTTTGCAGAAGGCGAACATCACACGCGCGACGCAAGCGCCCGAAGGCGGCGAGATCGCCCGCGATGCGCAAGGAGAAGCGACGGGAATTTTGAAAGAGACAGCCGCCTCGCTCGTCGGGCGCGTCGTGCCTGCGCCTTCGCGCCTTGAACAGATGCAAGGGATTGAGCGCGCCTTGCGCGACGCGCGTTCCTACGGCTTAACTTCGATTCAAGACAATTCAGGTTATGAAACGACGAAGCTTTACCGTGAACTTTTGAGTCAAGCCAAACTCACCGTGCGCGTCGCCGAGTGGCAGGATTTTGAAAATTCGATTGAAGAACTAAAACGCCAACGCGCCGAGTTTGCAGCGTTCAAAGACGATCTCCTTCGTATGCGCCCGACCGCGCTCAAAGGCTATGTTGACGGAACATTGGGATCGCGCACGGCGGCGATGCTCGCGCCCTTCGCCGATGACCCGCACAACTCCGGCATCCCGCGCCGCTCG
>JACDAW010000357.1 GCA_013695245.1 Pyrinomonadaceae bacterium
GAATTGATCCATGTTCCCCCGCTAAGTTCTGAAGCTTGCGGTGCGCGATTGGCAGCGATGAACACGTCGCGGCGTGTGTCGGGTTGATCGCTTCGTGCGGTGTCGGCAACTCGCCGCTCTGCGTTGGAAGCGACGGCTCCACGCTTTGCTCTTCTCTGCGCCTGCGCCCAAGACGACCAACCTAATGCGGCGACGATTAAAGCCGCGACCACGAGAACGATACCGACGACAATAAAGCTTTGACTTTTCATGAAACTCCTTTTGAAACTACTTATGTCTTGTTTTATCAAATGTTCGACGCTGGAATCATGGAAAGGGTTTCACCTTCCATGATGTTTATTTCGTGTCACGCTCGCTAACACAGCCGATCTCAAACTCGCCACCGACCGTATAAAGATTTCCGTCAGCGCGTTTTGTCCTCGAAGCGTCTTTGAAGCGAAGGCGTGCGGATTAATAAACGCGCCTTCACCAAATAACTTCTCTGCCATTTGTTAATCACAAAACCGGCTCGATTTATTCCCGGCTTTGCTCATTCAAAACTGTTAATAAGGCAAGAGGACACAAGAGTGCCATTTATCTTGTCATCACGGTGACGAAATATTTTTGCGGAGAGAAAGAATTAAACTGCTTTCGAGTTCGGACGAGAGGCGTTTTAGGTTTTCAGTCCAAGCTGCTTTTCAATCTCGATGCCTTGCCGCCGCGCCTCCGCCCACGTCACGGCGACTCGACACACCTCACCGCTCTCTTTCGCCTGCTCGATGTGCGTCAAAGCTTCGAGAATGATTCGCCGCTGCAACTCCGCGTGAAACGGCACGCCGAAGTGATGTCCCATCATGAACGGCACGAAGACGGCGCGCGGCGGCTTGGCGTGTTCCGTAACATCAAGTGCCACGCTGATTGAGACGGTCGGTATTCCTCTGTGTTCGATAGCGCGCTGCACGAGCGCGATTGACTGGTGGCAAATAGGTCAAGCCGGAGAAAGAAGCGCCACGTCCGCGCCGTCAGCTTCAACCGCTTCGGCGATGTCTTCAGCAAGCGTTCTCTCTAACGCTTCGGGATTCATGTTGTAGCCGATGAATGAAAAGAAGTTCGGCGCGAGACTGCCGATGATGCCTTCCGCCGCTAGTTCCTGAAGTCGCTCAATGGGAAAGATCACGTTCAAATCGCGCATCGCGCCGGCAGTCGGATACTTGAGTTGGTGAATCTCCAAGTCGGCGGGCTTGAGATGAGAAGGCACACGGCGAAACGTGTAATCGCCCACGGGATGCACGGTGTCGAAGGGAAGCGTGCCTTTAGGTTGCACGCCGCCTGTGCTAACGAAGGTCAAACGAGATTCGCGCAGAGGCTTTCGCAAACGCGCGAGCGAAACGTAACTCTCTTTTGTAATCATCGAACCCGGATAGCGTTCGTTGATCGTCTGCCACAGACCGGGACGCAGTTGTTGTGCTGCGTCAGAGTTGTCCGTCATGAATCCATTCTCCTGAGCGTCGGACGAAATAAAAGTGCAGATGAAAGAAGAGGTGCGCGAGCGTTGCCGCGTTCTTTTCCGCAAGCGTTTCGAGGATAAATTCGCGGTCTGTCTCCGGCACATCGAGTAACAACTTCAAGGCTTGCGTCCACGCCTTGTCAATTTCTTTGCGCCCCGCCGCCTCGTCGCCATCGCCGAAATGCATGCGCACGTAGCGAATCAGCTTCTCGGTGTCATTATTTGCGACGGCTTCCTTTAGATACTGAAGTGACATGATTACAAATTCGCGCTCTTGACTACGCAAAATTAACAGCTTACGCAGAAAGTTGAAGAATCCGCCGAATCTCGCCGTTACATTATCGGTTAAGTTATAACCGCGAATGCGGCTTGTTTATTCCTGCTGTCGCAATTTAAATTCAAAGATGTCCGGGCGATGGTAGTGTCCTGACACGTCGAGCGTCATCTTCTCTTTATCAATAACTCTTAAATCAAGTTGAGCAGTAATAATGGTTTCTTCGTCGAAAACCGGCTCGACAACGTATCGCCCGTCGGGAGCGATGATGCAGCTTCCGCCGCGTAAAACAAGTTCATCTGGTTTGTCGTGCAAATTTGCGATGGGTTGCAAGGGCAGATCGCCGCTTCGTAGGATGAGACCGACGGCGAGCACGAAGCATCTTCCCTCGAAGGCATAATGGCGACTCGCAATCTGATGCATCTCGTGAACCGTCGGAAAGACCGCAATATGAATATGTTCGCCCGAAGTGTGCATTGCCTGTCGCGCGATGCGTGTCGATCCATTGACTGCGCCCAGGTACGAGTAGTCGGGAGCAGCACATCCGTAGGTCTTAATATATTGAGATATAATAAGCCATTAC
>JACDAW010000373.1 GCA_013695245.1 Pyrinomonadaceae bacterium
ACCGCCACCGTGCGCTATATTGATCTTGATCCCGGCGTGCACAACGTCGAGATTCAATTCCCGAACGGCGTGCGCTGGGTGAGAGATTTCAACATCGTCGCCGGAAAAAGAAACTGTATCGCGCTTAACTTTAAACCGCGCACGATCACAATTGAACGCTCGCCCTGCCCGTACACCGTGCAAGTCTCCGCGCCCGCGTCGGTCAACGACGGCGACGTGATTACATTCACGGCGGACGCGAGCTACAACGGCGCGGCGAATTTGAATTACACGTGGACGGTCAGTCCCGCTTCGGCGCGCGTGATGAGCGGCGCTGGCACGCCGACCATCACCGTTGATTCGACCGGCTTGGGTCGGCAGAGCGTGACAGCTACCTTGACGGTTGACGACGGATCGGGCGACCGCAACTGCCGTCAAAGCGCACAGGCTTCGACGGCCATCATCCCGCCGCCGCCCGCCGTTATTCCGCCGCGTAAGTTCGACGAGTTTCCGTCCATCTCCTTTGACGACGACAAAGCGCGTCTCGATAATCTGGCGATTGAACTACAGAACAATCCCGGCGCGCGCGGCTACGTCATTGTCTATGGCGGACGCACGAGCCGCGCGGGAAGCGCCGATGCCCTCGGCAATCGCGCGCAAAATTACCTCGTGACGAAGCGCGGGGTTGACGCAAGCCGCTTAGTGATCGTTAACGGCGGCTACCGCGAGCGTGATACCTTTGAGTTGTGGCTTGTGCCACAGGGAGCGCCAGCGCCGACCCCGACGCCAACCGTTGATTCAAGCGACGCGCGACCGGGCAGAGGCAGAGCGCGTTCGCGCCGAAGGTAAAGCACGACGGCGAAGCCAGACGAAGTGATGAGTGACAATATAAGCTTATTTTGTCACTCATCACTATTTTTATTGACGGTTTAAAGCGCGTGTGATAACAACCCTTTGGTGGTTAGCAAAGAGTTCTTAAGTTCTCTCCGGTAAACTTCTTAAGGAGGCTTAAAGCAAATGGCTGATGGCGATGGCGGCGGTGGCGGAAACACAGGGATCGTAGCGATTGTAGTGATCTTCGTGATCGTCTTGATACTCGGATTTCTCGCTTATCGCGGCGGAATGTTCGGCGGGCGCGGCGGCGGAACAAACATCAACGTTAATGTCGGCGGCGGTGGCAGCAACAGATAACCGCCGTAAGTTTTATCAATCAGGTTTCTCTGGAGGAGCGCGTCTCTTGATTCGCGCTCCTCTTTTCATTTCGCGGGCGCGGCTGTTAACATGCTGTTCGATTAAAATTACCTGTTAAGAGGAACTCATCAGTGTCAGCACCGAACATTGACGCAATCGTCTCACTCGCCAAACGACGCGGCTTCGTCTTTCCTTCGTCGGAGATTTATGGCGGACTCGGCAGTGCGTGGGATTACGGCCCGCTCGGCGTTGAAATATCGAATAACATTAAGAAATCGTGGTGGCGCAGGATGGTTTACGAGCGTGACGACATGGAGGGGCTGGATTCATCGATCATCTTAAACCGTCTTGTGTGGAAATACTCCGGTCACGAAGAGACATTCAGCGATCCGCTCGTTGATTGCCGCAACTGCAAAGTGCGTTTGCGTTACGATAAGTTGGAGCCAATTGAAGAAGAGCGGTGGGAGAACGACGGCGGGAAGCCGCCGACGCAAAAAGTTCGATTCAAGTGCCCGAACTGCGGCTCAACTGATCTTACTGAGCCGCGCCCATTCAACTTAATGTTCCGCACCACAATCGGCGCGGTGTCTGATGCGGACGATCCGTCGGCGCTCGCTTATCTTCGCCCCGAAACCGCGCAGGGCATTTTCATCAATTACCTGCTCGTGCAACAAGCGATGCGTCGCAAACTTCCTTTCGGCATCGCGCAGATCGGCAAGAGCTTTCGCAACGAAGTCACGCCCGGCAATTTCATATTCCGCACGCGCGAATTTGAACAGATGGAGATGGAGTATTTCGTCCGACCCGGCGCGGACGAAGCGGCGCATGACGAATGGATTAATTGGTGCTTCGATTGGTACACGTCATTAGGTGTCAACCCCAACAACATGCGTCTCTACGAACAGCCGAAGGAAGAACTTGCACACTACGCGAAGCGCACCGTTGACATTCATTACCGCTTCTTCCCTGAACGCGAAGATGAAGAGAGGCAGTGGGATGAACTGATGGGCATCGCCAATCGCACCGACTTCGACCTTAAAGCTCACTCGAAGAATCCTGTGGGCGAAGAAGGCAAACGTCTCAACCCTGACTCAACCGAAGATTTGTCTTATTTCGACGAGACGACGAAAGAGCGTTTCTATCCTTATGTGATCGAACCAGCCGCCGGAGTCAATCGCTCCGTCCTCGCCGTTATGATGGACGCCTACAGCGAAAGGACAAACGACAAAGGCGAGAAGCGCGTGATCTTAAAACTCCATCCTGAGCTTGCGCCGATCAAAGTCGCAGTGCTGCCGCTTGCGAAGAACAAACCTGAGATCGTCGAGATGGCGAAAGGAATTAAGCGTAAACTTCAACCCGCGATGCGCGCCGTTTACGACGACACGGGTGGCATCGGCAAACTCTACGCGCGCCAAGACGAGATCGGCACACCGTTCTGCGTTACCGTTGATCATCAATCGCTCGAAGATGAAGCCGTTACGGTGCGCGACCGCGACACGTGGGAGCAAGAGCGCATAAAGGTAGCAGAACTTAAAGAGTATTTGCGGAAAAGATTGGGTAGCAGTTGTTAGATTGAGTGATGCCATTCTCAATCCGCTCCTAGTTTCGATCCTTCAATTCATTTTATGGCGATTCTAAAAAAACGAGAGCATTCAACCGAGACGCGGCTGCTGCTTGAATCAAACGATCCGGTCGAACTGCCGCCTGCCGAAGTGGAAGAGAAATCTTTGATCGTGCAATTCGATAGCTACAAGCCGTTCATTCCTGAGTTGCTCGCGGTGTTGCGCGCCGGAAGCGTCGCCGAACCGGTGCCTGTGATGCTCGATGGTTCGACGTTTGCGATTCACGGCGAGACGCGCACATTCTGGGTGAAGCTCTGGCACGCGGGCGCGGATCGCACGCGGATCGAGCGCGCGCAGGTGCTTGGCTGTTTGCCCTCCACGCGCGGCGTGCAGATCGTCGTCGGCGAAGAATACGATGATGAAGAAGATGATGATCTCGTTCAAGAGATTGAAGAGCCACAACAGACGTCTGAAGAATCTCAAAACTAACTTCGCCGCTTTCTTCTCAAATCCCCGTCGTTTCGATGTCTTTGCGTGTACCTAAAAAAATTCTGAAACTTGCTGAGAGCGTCCAACGCGCAGGCGGGCGGGCGTTGCTCGTCGGAGGCTGTGTGCGCGATGCGTTGATGAACGCGCAGCCGAAGGATTGGGACGTGGAAGTTTACGGCGTCGAACCGGCGCGTCTGCGTGAGCTTATCGCAGAGTTTGGCAGCGTCAACGCGGTCGGCGAGGCTTTCACGGTTTACAAACTCGGCGCTGACTTGGATGTATCATTGCCGCGCCGCGAACGAAAAGCGGGGCGCGGGCATCGCGCCTTTGTCGTTGAGGGCGACCCTTCAATGACGTTTGAAGAGTCCGCGCGCCGCCGCGACTTTACGATCAATGCGATTATGCAAGACCCGCTTACGAGCGAGATTATTGATCCATACAACGGGCGACGCGACATTGAAAGAAAACTATTGCGTCATGTTTCCGGCGAGACATTTGCGGAAGATTCTTTGCGCGTGTTGCGCGCCGCGCAATTCGCCGCGCGCTTCGAGTTTGATGTTGACCTGCAAACAATCGAACTATGTCGGCGAATCAATCTCGATGATCTTCCGGCGGAGCGTATTTGGGGCGAAATGGAAAAGCTGTTGCTGCGCGCCGAACGCCCTTCAATCGGCTTGATGTGGCTCGACGAACTCGGCGCAACCGCGCAACTGTTTCCTGAGATCGAAGCTCTGAAAGGCGTTCCGCAAGAAGCGGAATGGCACCCGGAGGGAACAGTAGATATACATACAAATTTAGTAGTTGATCGCGCGCGCGAACTGATTGACGATTTGCCTTACGCGAAGCAGGTCACCGTACTGCTCGCTGCGCTATGCCATGACTTTGGTAAGCCCGCGACGACGGAGCTTATCGAGGGGCGCATCCGCTCGCGCGGGCATGATGAGGCGGGAGTTGCGCCGACTGAAACGCTTCTTGAGTGTTTGAACATCCACACGATTAACGGTTACCACGTGCGCGGGCAAGTGATCGAGCTTGTCAGGGCGCACTTGAAGCCCGGCGAGTTTTACAAAAAACGCGATGAGGTGACGGACGGAGCGTTTCGCCGCCTCGCGCGACGTTGTGAGCTTGATCTGCTTTACCGTGTGGCGCGCGCCGATTCTTTGGGGCGTAATGCGGATTGGGTTCCACCGGAAAAATGGCACGGGGCGGAAGCGCAGGAGTGGTTTATCGAACGCGCCCGTGAGTTATCTGTCGAACATGCTCCGCCGCCGATGATCTTGATGGGACGACATTTGCAGGAAATGGGATGGACGCCTTCACCGCGCATGGGCGAAGCGTTGCGCCACGTTTATGAATTGCAGTTAGACGGGCGCGTGCGGACGCTCGAAGAAGCAAAGCGCGCGGCGCAAGAGTTTGCGCGAAACGATTCCGCAAACTAAAACTAACCGCGAGAGCGCACAAAACGACTGGAAAGATAATTTATATTCTTCGTTTATGCTTGCGCGCTTCGTCTTCGCTATTTCCTGATAGAGCCAACTTTTGTGAGAGCGTTGCGATGGTGTAGAATGCTTGCAAGTTATTTCCTCGTCTCCAGAAAGAAGTGTTCTCTTATTTTTAAGGAAGAGTCTGCATGATTGATTTTGAGTTGACCGAAGACCATGAAGCGATTCGCCAAACGGTGCGCGATTTTGCGATGAGGGAAGTCGCGCCGCGCATTAAAGAACTCGACGAGAAGCAGCAGTTTGATCGTTCGATCTTGGACAAAATGGGTGAGCTTAATTTACTCGGCGTCTGCGTCCCAGAAGAATACGGCGGCGCGGGCTTCGATTACATTTCACTCGGACTTGTGTGCGAAGAACTCGAAGCTGTTGACACCTTCTTGCGCGTGATTATGTCTGTACATACGGGTTTGAATTCGCTGACGCTTTATGCGTGGGGCACGGAGGAGCAGAAGCAGAAGTATCTCGTGCCGCAAGCGAAGGGCGAGAAGATCGCAACGTATGGTTTGACCGAACCGGGCGCAGGCTCGGATGTCGTCGGTTCGCGCTCTACGGCGCGGCGCGAGGGCGACGAGTATGTTTTAAACGGCGAGAAGATGTGGATAAGTCTTGGCGATGTGGCAGATAACTTTCTATTCTTCTGCTGGACGGACGAGGAGAAGCGCAAAGCTCGTGACCACAACGGAATGTCGTGCTTCATCGTCGAACGCGGGACGAAGGGTTTCTCGTCGGGCACGATTCACGGCAAGATGGGCATTCGCGCAGGCAACACCGGATACTTTTCGCTGCAAGACGCACGCGTGCCGAAAGAGAATCTCGTCGGGGAAGAAGGCGAAGGCTTTAAGATCGCGATGTTCGCTTTGGAGCAAGGACGCTACACGGTGGCGGCGGGCGCGACCGGACTAATTCGCGCCGCGCGCGATGCAAGCGTCGCTTATGCGAACGAGCGCGAAACGTTCGGCACGAAGATCGCTAATCACCAACTCGTTAAACAGAAGATCGCCGAGATGGAAGCCGACTATCAGATGAGTCATTTGCTTTGGCTGCGCGCCGGATACCTTAAGAACACGGGCAAGTTGAACGCGAAAGAAACCTCGCTCGCCAAGTGGCAAGCAACCGTGCGCTCGGAGAAAGCAGCTTCGATGGCGATTGAAGTTCACGGCGCAAACGGCTACTCAAACGACTACCCCGTCGAGCGTTACCTGCGCAACTGCAAAGCGGCCGTCATCTACGAAGGCACGCGCGATATTCACACGCTCATGCAGGCGGACTGGGCTTTAGGTTTTAAGAAAGAGAAGGCGGCGCGCAAGACTCTTCCGCCATACGAGGCGGCGGAGTCGCGCGTGAGCGTCGCGGCTGATTAAGTTTTAATCTCAGACGAGTAAGAAGACGCTGGCAGTCGCCGTGCACATACGACGCGCTGTTCGGGCGTCTCTCTTTTTGTATTCAAAGTAAATTTCTACTCGTTGATATGAAAACAGGCTTGGCTACAAACGACACCAGCGCGCGGGCCACAAGCGCCGCAGGAAACGCTTCGCCGATCCTGTTTATCATCGTTGCCGCGATTCTCTTTAGCACCGGCGGACTCTTCATCAAACTGACATCGCTCTCCGCCTTCCAGCTTTCGTGCGGGCGTTCGCTGCTCGCCGCCGCCGTGGTCGCTGTTTTCACCCGGCGCGAAGGTTTCGGGATCAATCGCGTGACGGCGATCACGTCTGTGCTCTACGCTGCGTTGTTGCTGCTCTTCGTTCTCGCCACGAAATTAACAACGGCCGCCAACGCCATTTTTCTGCAATACACCGCGCCCATCTTTATTCTCTTGCTCGAACCCGCGATGTACAAAGAGCGTCTGCGACGAACCGATGTTTTGACTGTCGTTGTGTGCGTCGCGGGGATGTCTCTCTTCTTCGTCGGAAAACTGCGCCCGCAGGATTGGCAGGGCAATGTGTGTGCTCTCATCTCCGGTTTGTTCTTCGCGCTATTCACTTTGCTGCTGCGCCATCCGCGTGCGCGCGAAGTCAACCGCGCGTCGTCGGTTCTGTACGGAAACCTGCTACTATTCGTCGTAACTGCGCCAAGCTTACTGCCGATCCTCGGCGACGTTTCATTGAGAGACTTTGGCATCATCGCTTACTTAGGTGTAGTGCAGATTGGCATTGCTTACACATTCTTTACGCTCGGTCTGGCGCGCGGCGTGCGTTCTCTAGATGCCGGAATCGTTGGCTACATCGAGCCGGTTTTGAATCCCGTGTTGGTGCTGTTGTTCTACGGCGAGCGACCCGGACGATGGGCGATTCTTGGAGGCGCGATCATTATCAGCGCCGCCTGCGCACACGCATTATGGGGAGCAAAACGAAGCGCACGCCCCATCGTCACATGAATCATCGCGTGTAGAAAACGCGGCATAATCAATCTCTGATAGCCCGGTGTTTTAACGCTAGGGAGCATCTCTGCCGTGTAACGTGTTAAAATCACGGGAAAGATTACCAAACTATGATTTGCGAGGTTAGATGATGGCTGAAACCATTAAGTGTAAGCGTTGCGGGCAGCAACGCCCCGCGCTCGGCTACGCGCCGGTGCCGACGGAATTGGGTCAGAAGATCGCCACCGAAATTTGCCAGCCATGCTGGTCTGAGTGGCTGGGTAAACAGACGATGCTTATTAACCATTATGGTCTTGATGTATCAAACCCGGAGACACATGACTTCCTGTTCGATAACATGAAGACTTTTTTCTACGGCGAAGAGGGAAATCTGGCGACGATTGATACCACCAAGCAAGGCAGTGTGAAGTGGTAGAGTCTCATGCATGGTGAAAGACGCTTGGCGGGTTAATTTAAAGTCGTTTTATCGCGGCGTATTCTTTGATACGGCGGCGCAAACGTCGAATTCAATTCTTGCTTCGCTCTTGCAAGTTAATGTAGTATCCACCGTCTCAAAGAATAATTAGATTGCTGGCACCGTTCTTGCATCAATCACGAATCGTTAGCGTTGATGTATCGAAATTAGTACACTCGCACTTGTTGAGTTTCGGCGCGAAGGCGCGATCAAGCATGTGTAGGCAGGGTATGTTTCAGGAAATTTGAGCACAGGTTTTCAAATCTAGGAACGAGAGAGATCGCTGAAGGAGAGGATATGAACAAAAACAAATTAGGCGCATTCGTTGCGGGCGCTGCGCTCGCCGCGCTCGCCGCCGGATGCCAATCAATGAACACCAACAACGCTAACGGCAACACGGTGCCGGCCAACACAGGTGTTGTTACCAACAACAATGGCAATACGAACACGGCAGGCGTTACGACCACCAACACCAGCAACATGAACGGCAGCATGATGAATGGCAACGCGAGTCGTGGGAACTATAACGCCAACATCACGCGCGAAGAGTACAACCGCGATAAAGACCGCTATTCAGGCGAGGCTCGCCAAGCGGGACGCACCGTCGGTTCGGGCGTTAACGACGGCTGGATTTGGACGAAAGCCCGCGCGTCGCTCGCTACCGAAAACGATCTGCGCGATTCGACGGTTAACGTTGACGTTGATAACGGCGTTGTGACGCTCACGGGCACGGTCGCTAATCAATCGCAGAAGAGCCGCGCGCAAACAATCGTCAATGCCCTTGACGGGGTGAAGAGCGTTAGAAACAATCTTCAGGTTTCCGCCAGCGGGAACACAAACGCGAACATGAACTCGAACACACGCCGGTAGTTTTGCGAATGTCGGGCGTGAGATCGCACTAAGAATTAAATTTTTAAGTATCGGAGGGCTTGCGAAACGCGTGTTTCGCAAGCCCTTCTTCATTTAACTTCTCGGCAAAAATTTGCCGCGCCGTTGAAACTTCCCGCCGCACGTTGCGTAATAAGCGAACGCAGAATACTCTGATGGTTCGTTCGCTTAAAAGTATTAACTCAAAATAGAAGCACTCCGCGCCACGCCTATTTGCCCGGCGAAGTTGTGTTGAATACTGTTTTGAGCGCCTGCAAAGTCAACTCAAACGGAAATCGAATCTATGCTTAACGGTCAACGTCCGTACCTCGTCGCGCTCGCCGCTCTCATCGCGTTGCTTGCCACATCACTTCCCCGAACAACTTCAGCGCAACGCAGCGCGATTGATACTTACGCGATCACCAATGCGCGTATTGTCACAATGGCCGGTGCGCCGATTGAACGCGGCACGATTGTGATTCGCAATGGTCTGATCGAGGCGGTCGGCGCAAATTTAAGCGCCCCTTCCGACGCACGCGCGATTGATGGCACGGGGCTAACAATTTATCCCGGCATCATAG
>JACDAW010000378.1 GCA_013695245.1 Pyrinomonadaceae bacterium
CCCTTAAAGATGTTCTCGCCGCGCAGGACGATTTCGCCCAACTCGCCGTCAGCAACTTCTCTATCTTCGTCGTCAAAAATCTTCATCTCGTTTCCAATAGCCATGCCGCACGAACCCGGCCTCCGTCTTTCGTCAGGCGGATTAAACGTCGAGCGGCAGGTTGATTCCGAAAGACCGTAGCCTTCGATAACCAAGCAACGGAACGTCTCTTCAAAACTTTTTAATACTTCAACGGGCACGGGCGCTGAGCCGCACATCGCAAAGCGCAGTTGTTCGGTGTGCAAGCCTTCGGGCACGCCTTGCGGGTGTGTCGTAAGCAGCATCGAAAGCATCGTCGCAACCGAACCGAACGAAGTTATATGGTAATCGGAAACGATTCCCCAGAAGCGTGAGGCGGAGAATTTATGACTGACGACGGTAGAGCCTCCGGCGTAGAGCGGCGCGAGCGTCGTGACGGAGACCGCGTTCATGTGAAAGAGCGGCATCACCGTCAGAAGGCGATCATGCTCTCCAAAATTCATCCAACTTGAAATCTGGCGCGCGTTGGCGATCAGGTTGCCGTGCGTCAGCAAACAACCTTTCGGTTTCCCTGTCGTGCCGGAAGTGTAAATAATGATCGCTTCCGTCTCGCTCTCCAGAGAAACTTCCGGCACGTCACCGCTCGAACCAATAACTTTTTGAGTTGCTTGAATCTCGTTATCGTATTCGATGACGTGTTTTAACTTCGGCAAATCATGGCGGATGCTGGCGATCTCAGCCGCAAATTCGGAATTCACTAAAAGGGCTTTCGCTTCGGAATCGGCGATCACGTAAGCTATCTCTTGCGGCTTGAGGAGTGAATTGACCGGTCCCGCAATTGCGCCTGTCTTGAAGCATGCGAAATAAGCCATGATGTATTCAGCGCTGTTAGGCAACAGCAAACTTACGACATCGCCTTTTTGGATGCCTTGTGTGCGAAGCAATCGCGACACGCGATTCACCGCCGCGTCAAACTCCGCATAAGTCCACTTCCGCCCGTCTGCCTCCGAGAACAAAAAAGGCTTGCTACCATTCTTACTTACGCGTTGCTCTAACAGTTCGCGCAGGTTCTGCGGCTCAAAATTGTTTCTGTCAGCCATCTTATCTCTTATGATATATTGGTGCTGTCGCCGAACACCACCTTTTAAAGCTGTGCCATTAAAGCTGAAGAATTCCTTCCGATTTGCTTCAGCTTTAGAATATTAACCCGGCGCGTAACTCCGACGTTCTCAGCGCGGTAAAAAACTCGCCACACGCGAAGAAGGTTCAATCGCGTTCGATTTCTACACAATGACTAAAAGTAGTTTATGCGGAGCACGCCGTCAGCAAACGTGGAGTAAATCTCTGTTTGAGGACAACAGTAATTCGTTCACCTATACCCAGCAAAGGAATCTTTTCAGATGAGCAGCACCGAAGCACCGACCACGAACTCCGAGACTATCCGCAAACACAAAGAGTTTCTCTTCCCGGCGGTCGCTAATTACTATGAAGAGCCGATTGCGCTTGTGCGCGGTGAAGGCGAATACGTGTGGGATGACGCGGGCAATCGTTATCTTGATTGCTTCGGCGGCGTGCTGACGGTGAGCGTCGGACACGCGAATCCGAAAGTGAACGAAGCGATCATCGAACAAGTTAAAACACTTCAACACACTTCGACGCTTTACGGCAATAAGCCGCAAGCCGATCTCGCCGAAAAGCTTTATCAAATCACGCCCGGACGTCTCAAGAAATCTTTCTTCACCAGCAGCGGCACGGAAGCGGATGACACGGCGATCATGGCTGCGAAACTCTATACAGGCCGTCATGAGCTAGTCGTGCTTCGTCATAGCTATTCGGGTCGCTCTGCCACCGCGCTTTCAGCCGTCGGTCATTCGACGTGGCGACAACTTCCCTCTCAAGTCGCAGGCATCGTCCACGCGCGCGCCCCCTACTGCTATCGCTGCCCGCTTAAACTTTCTTACCCTGAATGCGGACTCGCCTGCGCCGAAGACATCGAAGATGTGATTATGACCACGACGACGGGCGAGATCGCCGCGTTTATGGCTGAACCAATTTTGGGCGTCGGCGGCTTCATCGTTCCGCCGCCCGGATATTTTGAGCGTGCCGTGGAGATCACACGAAAGCACGGCGGACTTTTCATCGCCGACGAAGTGCAAACGGCTTGGGGACGCACGGGCGACAAATGGTTTGGCATCGAGCATTGGAATGTTGAGCCGGACATCATCACATCAGCGAAGGGCATGGCGAACGGCGTGCCCATCGGCATGACGACGGCGACGCCGGAAGTAGCAGACAGCTTCAAGGGTCTCACCTTCTCCACCTTCGGCGGCAATCCAGTTTCGATGGCGGCTGCACTTGCAGTTATCAAGGTTATCGAAGAAGAAGATTTACGCACGAACGCTGCGACCGTCGGCACATACTTACGCCAACGACTTGATGAACTCAAAGACAAATACCCTGTCATCGGCGACGTGCGCGGACTCGGACTGATGCAAGGCATCGAACTCGTTAAAGACCGTAAAACGAAAGAGCCGCATCCGCAAGCCGTGCTCAAAGTTTTTGAAGAGACGAAACGCCGGGGCGTGCTCATCGGCAAAGGCGGGCTTTACGGCAACGTGATTCGCACAGGGATGATGCTCAACTCGACAAAGGATCATGTTGACGAATTGATTAAAG
>JACDAW010000254.1 GCA_013695245.1 Pyrinomonadaceae bacterium
TGGTTGACGAAGTTGAACAATCAATCGGGCGACACGACTCGCTTCACCACGATTGACCAGTTGCTCGAACCAACCAAGCGGGCGCGGATGGTTGAAGCCTTCGTCGTCACGGGTGAGTATCGTCGAAAATTCGGGCCAGAGTAACGCGCCATGCGTTGAGCCTTAGATATAGAGATTCAACGGTCAAGCGAAATTGTCAACGGTTCAGTAGCACGAACGAATACAATCTTAATGCAATAGAAATGCAACCAAGCACGCTGTTGCAAGGAGGTATGCTTAATTCCGTTAAGGGACATGATTCTTCATTAAGATTCTCCGTAAGGAAGAAGTGAGCGAGAAGGGCGTTGCGGCAGGCTTTGGGGGAGGCTTGTCGCCGCGCCCTTTTTGCGTTCGCTAATAATCACTCGATGATCACCCTTTCTAATGGCGTCAGTCCCCTTGCGTCGTAAAACTGCATAATATTTTCGTCCCGCTTTGAAGTCTTAGCACTCAACTCTTCATTTCTGTGTGCTACGTCAACGCGCTTAACCGGTAAATTTTCTTTGCGGAGCAGAATCGTGAGATGCACAGTCTCAAGCTGCACTTCTCTGTACCAGAGCAACCAACCCGCGAAAAAAATTGGCACGGCGAAGAATCCGAGCGCAACTCCTAACATCTCCAACTCATTCATTTCCGAATAGCCGCCACAGGTTAGCGAGTATTCCGGCGGTTCTGCCGCTCCAGACGTGTTACTCCAAGAGCCGTAATGATCGTAACTGCAAGCAGCCATCGCTAGAAGCATCAGCGTCGCGGCGGCACAAAAAGTAAATTTGACAACTCTAGGCATTAGACAGACTCCCAATAAAGAGATACCGGCGAATACTTAGACACCGCAGGCTCAACATTGTTCCTCAATGACAAAGGAGCGAAAGCCATGCTTCATGCTCGGCGCGCTTTGGCTGGACAAGCGCGCCCCAACCGTTTAGAAATAGACGGCGCAATTCTTCGACGCGCAATTCAGACTTGTGCGTTGAGTTATAAAAGCGGTTGGTTTCTGACGAATGATCAATCTAGCATTATGGGCGGAGACAGATGTTTCAGAGCGCGTTTGGAATTGGCTTAATTATCCTTTCCCCGTCGGCAGTTTTGAAATCAAAATAGCGAACGTCGCGCTTGGGCTAGGTGTGCTGCTGGCGGCGCTGCTTGCATCGCGCTCGATGCGATCCTTCGTGCAGCGACGGATTGCGATGCGTGCGCCGATTGATCCCGGACTGCAATACACGCTGCTGCGCCTTACGCACTACTTCATCATCTCGCTCGGCATTCTTTACGCCGTCAAGATCGCTCTGGGTGTGGATTTAACGGCCTTCGCCGTCGTCTTCACGGCGCTTTCGGTCGGCATCGGTTTCGGTCTGCAATTCATCGCTGCTGACATTGCCTCCGGCTTCATTCTGCTTTTTGAACGCCCCGTCAGAGTCGGCGACCGCATCGTGGTCGGTGACACGGATGGCAGAGTCGAAAGCATCAACTTGCGCACGACCGTAATGATCACTAATGACCACACGGCGATCATCTTGCCGAACTCGAAACTCGTCAGCAACAGTTTTACTAACTGGACTTACAGTGAGGCGCCAACGCGCTTTTCGATTCCTGTGAGCGTCGCGCCGAATTCTGATCCTGAATTAGTGAAACAACTTCTGCTCCGCGCGGCGTCAAGCGTTGAAGGCGTGCTCGACGATCCGCAACCGAACGTACAACTCTCGCGTTTCGGCGAAGCGTCGCTCGATTTCCAACTTCTCGTCTGGACGCTCAAGCCCTATACGCAACCCCAAATCAAAAGTGACATCAACTACCGCATCATGCGGTTTTTTAAGGAGGCTGGGATCGGAATTTCATTGCAGCAACGGCTCAATCAAGAAGCGCCACGCCCGGAAATTTCAACCTCGCTTAAGCGCGACGATTATGCTGAAGATGAAACAATTATTCCTAACAAAAGCAAGACGCCGTAGAGTGCTTTAAAGCCGCCGCGCGAGCGCGCTTAACCTGCCGCATATCTTTATTGCATCAAGTACAATCTAACGGTAAGCTATCGGCTGAATGGTTGTTCATTCAGTTTCAGCGTATTTAAATTTCTAACTCAGGGATTGACGATTGATGCGTTCCGTAACTTCCCTTCCTCCCGTGCGGCCGTCAGGTAAACGCGAAGCCATTTTGCGTGCAGCGACCGAAGTGTTTGCGCGTCATGGCTACTTTAATTCTAAAGTCGCCGACATTGCGCGCGTCGCGGGTGTCGCCGATGGCACGGTTTATCTTTATTTCAAAAGCAAGGATGAGATTCTCCATTCCATCTTCGACCGAAGCGTCGGCGCAGCTATCGCAGAGTGTCGCAAGCAAATCGCGGGTCTGGTTGATCCGCGCGAGAAGCTTCGCCGCATCGCTAGCCTGCACCTCGAACGTCTCGGCTCAGACCGCGACCTCGCCATCGTATTCCAAGTCGAACTACGCGGCTCGACGAAATTTATGGAAGAGTTTTCGGCGGCCGGACTCGCTGAATACTTGCGTTTGATTCGTGAAACCTTCGAGGAAGGGCAACGCGCCGGACTGTTTCGCCGCGAGTTGAACGCAACGGTGGTAGCTAAAATTCTTTTCGGCGCGCTCGACGAGATGGCGACGAATTGGATTCTCTCGAAACGTCGCTACAAGCTCGCGCCGATGTGCGAACCCGTGCTCGACATCTTCTTGAACGGAGCGACCGCGCGATGAACACTTCCCAATACACTGCCGCAAACACGCTCGCCGACGAAGCGCGTTTAGAGGATGACGCTTTGCCGACAACGCTCGTCGAAATGTTCGAGCGCACGTGTCACTTTCACAACAAACCGGACGCGCTTAATTACAAGCGTGATGAAGAGTGGCATCCGATTTCATCGCAGGAGTTGATCGCGCGCATCAAAGTAATCGCCCTCAGCCTTCAGGCGCTGGGCGTTAAGCGCGGCGACCGCGTGGCGATTCTTTCCGAGAACTGTCCCGAATGGACACTCACCGATGCGGGCGCGCTCTTCGCAGGCGCAATTGACGTGCCCATTTACTCGACGCAAGCCCCCGCGCAAGTCCGCTACATTCTCGACGATGCCGCAGCGCGTGTCCTCTTCGTCCAGAATGCCGAAGCCTTCGCGCGTGTCGCCGACCAACTCAAAGATTGCCGTTCGCTCGAACACATTGTTTTCTTTCACGGAGAGAAAACAGATGAACCGCGCGTGGAGACGTTCGCCGCATTTGAAGAGCGCGGTCGAAAACTCGCTGACGATCAGCCCGCGCTTATCGAAGAATTAAAAAGTAACATGCCTGCGCCAGCCGACCTCGCTACGATCATCTACACCTCAGGCACCACGGGCGAGCCGAAGGGCGTGATGCTGACACACGCGAATCTAACGACGAACTTGATTGATAGCGCGGGGCGTTTTAATTTCTCCAAGAGCGATGTGGTGCTGTCGGTGCTTCCGCTTTCGCACGTCTTCGAGCGGCTCGGCATGTACATGTACATCCATCACGGCATGAGCGTCTTCTACGCCCAATCGTTAGAGAAGATCGGCGACAACATGCGCGAGGTGCGCCCGACGCTGATGCTCTGCGTGCCGCGCCTCTTCGAGAAAATTTACGCGCGCATCAAAGAACGCGCGGCGCAAGCGGGCGGCGTGAAAGCAACTCTTCTGCAATGGGCGGTTGAGACAGGCAAACGCTGGGCGCAACTCAAATTGCAACACAAACCTATTCCGCCTCTGCTACAACTTCAATATGGCATCGCTTCGCGCCTCGTCTTCTCGAAATGGCGCGAGGGCGTCGGCGGGCGCGTGCGATTGTTTGTTTCCGGCGGCGCGGCATTGCCGGATGACAT
>JACDAW010000421.1 GCA_013695245.1 Pyrinomonadaceae bacterium
AAGATGTGATAGAAAACTCAATTGTAACAAGCGTTACTTGTGCAACGTATCACGTGTCTTTAGACTATTCAAACTTTTCATCATTCTTTAATCAAAATGAACGTATAAGCATATTTAAGTAAACACCCGGCTTTAGATGTTGTTAAAGGTAGAACACTTGTTATCAAACGACTTCTGGTTTGTTAGTCCATTAACACCCGCGTGCCCAGAGCTTCGGCGCGCTCAAGGGCGTTAAGCAGACGGAGGAATTGCGCGTAGTTGCGTCCTCTGGAGCGGAGGCGGTGCTGTTCGGTAAGTGTGAGTTCGTTGCGAAGGAGAAGGTCGAGAAAATCGTAATAGTCGGCCGTTGCGGCAAGTGGCAGTTCGCGCGTGTAGGTTGTTTGCGCGGTCGCTTCGGATTTGAATCCGGCGAGCATGTCGAAAATGTGATCGGTTGTAAGTTTGACGGCCGCGCGTGTGAGTTTGATCGGCAAACGAAGCTCGAAGAAACGTAAGCCCGAAGGTGTTGTCACGCTGCGCAACTCTTTCGAGCCTTCGCCGTCGAAAGGCGAATCGGGATGCACAAGGATGCGCAAAAGTCGCGGCTGATCTTCTTCGCTGACGGTGTCTAGGAAGAGTTGTACGCGGTCGGCGATGAATTTTTCAAATTGCGCTTCTACGGGATAGCTGATGCGCCCAAGGCATCCGACCGATTCGCCTTCGCCTGCTTCTTCGACGGGCAGACGCGCCGGACACTCTAAGCAGACGCACGTCTCTTCTCCCATCTGTTCGATCTGTGTGTCCATCTCCTCGACGAAGCGTAGAGTTTCTTGCGTCGGCACAAGCGGGTCGCCCGTCGTCAGGCGGGCGTGAATGCTGCTCAAGCGTCCCCATTGGCGCAAGTGTTTTTCGGCGTAGCGCGCGCGCAGCGTGCAAGGATGTTCGACTGCGAATTCGAGCGACAAAATCTTTCCCCAATTTCCAACAGTTTGAAAACAGACGCTTAGCTTTCAGAAGAGAAGTATAATTACAAGAGTGTCAATCCGGCGTCGGGTGGTTCGAGACGTTCACTTGCGCGTCCGTGTAATGTCTTAACACAACCGCGAAAATTTTGGTATGGCAACAATCAACACAAGCGCGCAATCCTCGTCATCTTCGAGAGCGCCCGGCCCTCGAAGCCGGTTGCCCGGCGGTCAACTCTTTCCTTTTCGCCGCGATCCGCTCAGGTTTATGGCGAGACTCAAGGAGGAGTTCGGCGATGTGGTGAGTTTTCGCATGGGGCCGCAGCAAGCGTTTCTCCTTAGTCACCCCGATTACATCCGCGACGTGCTCATCACGAATCAAGACTGCTTCATTAAGGGACGCGCCTTGCAAAGAGCGAAACGTCTGCTGGGCGAAGGATTGTTGACGAGCGAGAATCCTTTGCATCGTCGCCAGCGTCGGCTCGCGCAACCCGCTTTTCATCGCGCGCGCGTTGCGGCCTACGCTGATGTGATGGTTGCTTACGCCGAGCGTTTCTCCGCGCGCTGGCAAGACGGGCAAACCTTCGACGTTGCGCACGAGATGAGTTTGCTGACGATGGCGATTGTCGGCAAGACTTTGTTTGACGCCGATGTTGAAGCGGAGGCGGAAGAGATCGGCGCGGCGCTGACGGAGATCATGCGACTGTTTCAGATGTTAATGCTGCCCTACTCGGAATTGCTGGAACGCTTGCCGCTGCCCGCTAACCGTCGTTTCCGGCGGGCGCGCGAAAGTTTCGATCAACTCATCTTTCGCATGATCAATGAACACCGCCGCAGCGAGGATCGAGGCGATCTGCTTTCGATGCTGCTTTCGACGCAGGATGAGGAAACAGGCGGCGGGATGAGCGACGAGCAGGTGCGCGATGAAGCGTTAACGATTTTTCTCGCCGGACACGAAACCACCGCGAACGCTCTCGCATGGACGTGGTATTTGCTTGCCGGAGACGCGGAAGTTGAAGCGAAGTTAGACGCGGAAGTTGATCGAGCATTAAAGAACGGCGCGAGGCTCTCCGCTGCGAGCGTGTCTCAACTGCCTTACACGGAAATGGTTTTGACGGAAGCGATGCGTCTTTATCCGCCCGCGTGGACGTTGGGACGTTTGGCGATAAAAGATACGGAAGCAGGCGGATACGCGATTCCCACCGGGTCGCTCGTGTTAATGAGCCAGTGGGTGATGCACCGCGATGAGCGATACTTTCCTGAACCGGCGCGTTTTCTTCCCGAAAGATGGACGCCGGAGATGCGCGCCAATCTCCCGTCATTCGCTTACTTTCCCTTTGGCGGCGGAGCGCGTCGCTGCATCGGCGAAGGCTTCGCGTGGACGGAAGGCGTGTTGCTGCTTGCAGCGTTAGCGAGCAAGTGGCGCTTCAAACTTGTGCCCGGTCAAAGCATCGAACCGCAACCGCGCATCACATTACGACCGAAGGGCGGAATACAAATGACTCTGGAGCGAAGATGAGCTGCTCAAGGTTATCGTCCATTTGAATTCGTAAACCCGCTTGCTCCGCGCTTTATGAAGCTGTTAAGCTGCTTTCAGTTTGAACCTCGAAGGACAAAACAAAATGGCGATTAGCAGCGACCTTTTAGAAATTCTGGCGTGTCCGGCATGTAAAGCTAAAGTTGAATTAAAGCCGGATGGCTCGGCCTTGAAGTGCGTGCAATGCAAGCGCGTCTATCCGGTGCGTGATGACATTCCGGTGATGCTCGTTGATGAAGCGACGATTGAAGACGAAGCGGCGGCGACAACAACAACCTGAAATATCTTTCCTCATGTCTTCCGCGTTCCTTACAAAAAGAGAGCATGAGCGATGAAGTGAAACCGAAAGATTCAACCTTTCCTGTGGATTGGTCAAGCGTGCGACGCGTGCTCATTGTGCGTCTGCGATCAATCGGCGACACGGTGCTAGTTACGCCGTTCTTGCACGCCTTACGTGAATTTTTGCCCGAAGCGCAGATTGATGTGTTGCTTGAAGATTGGGTCGCGCCCTTACTCGACGGGTACGAAGATATTGACCGCACGATTGCGATTGATTGCAAGAATCTCGCCTCGCGCCTGCGTGTGGGCAGAAACTTGCGTCGCGCTCGATATGATGTGGCGTTTAACCTTCACGCGGGCACGACCGCCGCGCTGCTTGTGCGCGCTTCCGGCGCCGCCTACCGCATCGGTTATGATCACGCGCGGCTCAAGCACTTACACAATATCATCGCGCCGCCCGCCCATGTTTTATGGGGAACTGAAATC
>JACDAW010000442.1 GCA_013695245.1 Pyrinomonadaceae bacterium
GTTTGTATCGCCGTAGAGTGTGCAGTAGCCGAGCGCGAGTTCGGATTTATTCCCTGTCGAGAGAAGCAAGCGACCTTCGGCATTTGAGATCGTCATCAGGATGTTGCCGCGCAGACGCGATTGCAGATTCTCCGCCGCCAAAGATTCTCCGCCGCGCTGCGGTTGCTTAAGTTGCAACTCTTCCGTCAAGGCATCGAACGCTTCCGAGATCGGATGCTCAATCGTCTTCATGCCAAGCCGCCGTCCGAGTTCGACCGAATCATCAATGCTTCCGCGCGACGAATACTTCGATGGCATCATCACCGCCAACACGTTCTCCGACCCCAAAGCTTCGCACGCAAGCGTGGCGACGACGGCCGAATCAATGCCGCCGGAAAGCCCAAGCAACGCTTGTTTGAATCGATTCTTCTGCGCGTAATCGCGGATGCCTAAGACGAGCGCCTCGCGCACAGTTTCGGTGTCATCGCCCGGCAAGCATCGTTCGTCGCGCACGCCGCAGTCGAGGTCAACCGTTCCGAAGAATTCTTCAAACGGTGGCGCTTGCATAATGATGTCACCTTCACAATCCGCGACGATGCTCGCGCCATCGAAGATGATACCGTCGTTTCCGCCGACGAGATTGACGAATACGATTGGCAACCCGGCCGCGCGCGCGCGGTGCGAAACCATTGAGCAACGCTGCCCCATCTTGCCCTTGTTAAAAGGCGATGCGTTAATTGAAATGAGCACGCTCGCGCCCATCTCGATCAGTTCATCGGCCGGATCGTTAGCGTAGAGCCGCTCGCGCCAAAAGGTTTTATCGTTCCACAAATCTTCGCAGACGGCGACACCCAAGCGCGCTCCATCCAATTCAAACAAACGCCGCTCGCGCGCCGATTGGAAGTAGCGTGGATCGTCGAACACGTCGTATTCAGGCAGCAATGTTTTGTCCGCGAACCCGACGAGTCGTTTGTCGCGTATGATCGCCGCCGAGTTATAAAGTTTTCGCCCTTCTGTTTCTCCAGTCGGGCGGACTGTGCCGACGACGGCCGTTATTCCTTCGGTCGCTTGAATAATTTTCTCTAAGGGTTCGAGCGAACGCGCGACGACATCTCGATCTAAAAACCAATCGAAAGACATGTAGCCCTGCACCGCAACTTCGGGCAGCACAACCAAGTCGGATGTATCCTGCCTGCCCTTCTCAATCGCGCGCAGGATGCGCTCGGTGTTGCCACTGTAGTCGCCGTTCGTCGTATTTATTTGTCCGATGGTGACGCGCATAAATTTATTTCAATTTTAGAATTTTGATTTACAAAACATTTTCGCATTAAACATCGAACTTTGCGAAGCATCAAGCTTCCGTGAGAATGCGCTTTCCGATTTCAATCGCAAATCACTGATCCAAATCGGAAATTATTTCTCTCCGTGCCCGCCGCCGCCCGGTGTTTCAATCCGCACAACGTCGCCCGCTTGCAATGCCCACGTCCCTTTGGCTTCGATGTCACGAGCGTTTCCGTCGCAACTCACAATCACATTACGTCCTGCTTCTCCCTCGCTGCCTCCGAGCAAGCCGTAAGGCTTTGTGTCGCGGCGGTCGGCTAAGAGAGACATGCGCGCCGGAGCGAGCGTCTCTATCTCGCGCACCAATCCATCGCCGCCCCGCGTGCGCCCGCTTCCTCCAGAATTTTCACGAATCGCGTAACGACGAACGCGCAGAGGGTAAGCGTACTCTAAAGCTTCGGCGGGCGTGTTGAGTGAATTGGTCATGTGCGTGTGCACGCCGCTCAAGCCGTCCGAGTTGGGTCGCGCGCCCATGCCGCCCGCAATCGTTTCGTAGTAGGCAAACTCTCTACCGTTGCGCGGATCAATGCCGCCGATTGTTAGATTGTTCATTGTCCCCTGACTCGCCGCCGGAATCTTTTCAGGTAAGCCCCGCGCCAAAGCTTTGAACAATACATCAACGATGCGCTGCGATGTTTCGACGTTTCCGCCCGCGACCGCCGCCGGATGGCGCGCGTTGACGATTGTGCCTTCCGGCGCGATGACCTTAATCGGCTCCATGAGTCCCGCGCTCGCCGGAACATCGTCTGTATCAATTAAGCAGCGAAAGACATACGCAACGGCCGACACCGTGATCGCTTCGACTGCATTGACAGGCCCCGCAACCTGCGCGTCGCTTCCGGTAAAATCAACCGTCGCCCTATCGCCTTTAATCGTTATGTGCACGCGGATCGTGATTCTCTTATTGCTCACGCCATCCGAGTCCAAACAATCTTCGGCCCTATAAACTCCGTCGGGGATCGCCGCAATCGTCCCTCGCATCATGCGCGCCGAATATCCGATCAAGTGGCGCGCGTACTCTTGCGCTTCCCTTTTCCCAGCGCGCTCGACGATCTCTAACAATCTTCGCGCGCCCGTCGCCAAAGAACCTAGTTGCGCTTTGAGATCGGCTTCACGCTCTGCCGCAGCGCGCACGTTCGCTAATAGCAAGCGCATTACATCTTGCGCCACTTCGCCAGCGCGCATAATGCGCACTGGCGGCAGGCGAATGCCTTCCGCGTAAACGTCTCTTCCCAATCCCATCGAACCCGGCGTTGCGCCGCCCACGTCGGCGTGGTGTGCGCGATTTGCCACGTAGAACAAAGGACTGTGAGCAGTAAGCCGTGAGCCGTGAGCAGTTTGTTTTGAGCTTGTTTTTCTCTGCTTACTGCTCACTGCTTTCTGCTTACTTTCCTCAAACACTCCCGCGACGAGTGTGATGTCCGGCAAATGCGTGCCGCCCGCAAACGGATCGTTGACGAGCGCAGCATCGCCGGGCGCGAGAGTAATTTCATTTAACACGGCGCGCACTGCCATCGGCATCGAACCGAGATGCACAGGCATGTGATCGCCCTGAGCGATCACGCGACCTTTCGCGTCAAAGACGGCGCAAGAGTAGTCGCGCCGCTCCTTGATGTTCGGCGAAAACGCGGTGCGACGAAGCGCGATGCCCATCTCTTCCGCCACCGACGTGTAAAGCGCGCGGTAGATTTCCAGCGTCGTCGGATCGAAATTTGCGCGTCGTTTCATAATTCGATGCTCAGGTTTCCGTATGGGTCAACGTGCGCGCGTGCGTCTGCAGGCACAAGCGTCGTCGAAGAGTATTCAGTGATGATGCACGGGGACTTGAGCCGCGCGCCCGCCGTGAGTTCGTCACGATAGTAAACCGCGACGCGCTCTCCGCGCTTATCTGCAAAGTAAACGGGCGCGCTCACCCTTGCGCTCGCCTTCATCGTCTTTACAGCCAACTTGCTTGACGATGTAGCGCGTGGCTTTCTCACAACTCCGGTTGAGCGCAAACGCGCGCTGACGATCTCAACTGCGTTTTCTTCCTGCGCGTAGCTATAACGCGCGCGATGCGCTTCATGAAAGCTTGCGATTAAATTTTTGCTCCTCTTCCAATCAATCTCCAATTCAAACGATTGCCCGCGATAGCGCGCCGCAACGCGCCGTTCATGACGCTGCTTATCATTTGCGAAGCCTTCATGCCGGAGCGCGGCGCGCGCCGCACGCTCTAGTTGCTTGAACACACCCTCAAGTTTTTCATATGCCGTCGCCGCATCGAGCATCACCGTGCGACTCAAATCTTTCACGACATCCGATTCCAGCGCGCCGAACGCCGACAGCGCGCCGGGACGAAGCGGCACGACCACGCGCTGGATGCGCAATGCGCGTGCGAGTTCGACGGCGTGCAAGCCGCCCGCGCCGCCGAAGGAGACAAGGGTAAACTCGCGCGGATCGTATCCGCGCTCGGTTGAGACGCGGCGCAGCGCACGTTCCATGTTTGCGTTCACAATGCGCACGACGCCCAATGCTGCTTCGCGCGCCGACACGCGCCGCCCTGCCGCGCGGCTCATATCACTCGCTAAATCTTCCAAAGCTGCGCGACTTCTTTCCGCATCCAAAGCGAACTCGCCGCCGAGCAAAGCATTACCGCCGAAGCGATTGAGAAAAAGATTCGCGTCCGTCACGGTCGGAAGACGCCCGCGCCCGTAGCACGCGGGTCCCGGATCAGCCCCTGCCGATTGGGGGCCGACGCGCAAGCTTCCGCCCGCATCCACACGCGCGATTGATCCGCCGCCCGCGCCGACCGTGTGAATGTCCATCACGGGCACGGCGACGGGCAAACCTGCAATCGTCGCTTCATTCGTCAGATTGATACCGCCATCTGCGCAGAGCGCAACGTCCGTCGAAGTCCCACCCATGTCGAACGTGATGATGTTATTGATTCCGGCGTGTCGCATCGCTTCGAGCGCGCCGACGACGCCGCCCGCCGGGCCTGAAAGAATCGTGCGCACGGGTTCAGTCGCCGCCACGCGCGCCGAAATTCCGCCGCCCGAAGATTGCATCACGCGCAAAGAGGGCGCGCTTGCGCTCAAGCGTTCAAGGTAGCGGCTCATTAACGGTTGAAGATAAGCGTTAATACAAACAGTCGAAGTGCGTTCATACTCGCGGTATTCGGGAAGGATTTCGTGTGAGACAGAGAGCGGGATATGAAGCGCGTGAAGCGCGCGTGCGATCCGTCGTTCATGTTCCGGATGTGTGAACGAGAAAAGCAACGAGATGGCGACGGATTCGCTTTTAGCTTCGCGCAAAGTTTCGGCGAGCGCGGTCAGTTCCTCGTCCCGCAACTCTTCCAAAACTTCGCCATTCGCTGCAACGCGCTCCTGAACGCCGAAGCGCAGAGCGCGCGGCACAAGCGGCGCGGCGCGGCCGACGTTCAAATCGTAAAGCGAGGGGCGCGTTTGACGACCGATCTCCAATACGTCTTCAAATCCGGCCGTTGTGACAAGCGCGAGTTTTGCTCCGCGTCTTTCGAGCAAAGCATTTGTGCCGACGGTCGTGCCGTGCACAACTTCGATCTCACTCTGGCGTGCGCCCGTGCCTTCGGCGATGAGGCGCAAGCCTTCCGTGATCGCAAGCGAGGGGTCGGCGGGCGTGGAAGCGAGTTTGAAGATGCGCAGACGTTTGCCGTCCGCGTAAACGAAATCAGTAAACGTGCCGCCCGTATCAACGCCGACGCGCACCCGCACTGAACGCTGTTTCTTCGTTTTCGTCACACGCCGTCAGGAGGCAACAGTAGATAAGATTTTTACTCATTGCCGCGCGACGTTTCAATCTTCGCCCAGCAACCTTTTTCGTGCGAACGGCGCGCCGCATCGAGCACGAGTTGCGTGCGGTAGCCATCCTCAAACGTCGCCGCGCCTTCAACGCTTCCTCGTCCTTCGCGCAGAGCCTCGACGATGCGTTGCGCAAACTCCGTGAAGCCGCGTCCCCAGCCGCTATCCTTCGGAATTCCGGCGGCTACTTCCCCGCTCCCCTCCTGCACAAGCGTCCACTTTCCTGCGCCGACATCTGCGCTCCACAGATCGCCCATCTCGCCCACCGCCAGCGCGCCGCGTTCGCCGAAAACCTCTGCACGATGCGCGGCTTCGCCCGGTTCAACCACCGAAAGCGAGATCGCGCCCGTCGCTTCTTTCATCAACTCGTTATCAATAAAACGAATCAGCATGTTCACTTCATCATCAGTCGTCACCTTCCGCGTCTCGCCCGTCTCAGCCTCAGCGCGCTCGCGCACATGCGTTTGTAAGGAGCAGAAAACTTGTTCAACTTCCGCGCCGAGCAGCCAACGAAAACTATCAACGGCGTGCGAGCCGATAGCGCCGAGCGCGCCGCCGCCTTGCTTTTCGTCTGACCACCAATTCCAATTAAGCGACGGCGAAGAACGCGAATCGGCGCGCCACAAATACTTCGCATGACGCACACGCCCGATCTCGCCGTTGCGGATCAACGCGCGCATCCTTCGCCGTCCTTCAAGAAAACGCAGTTCGTGATCAATGTGCGCGAAAGCTCCTCTCTCTTCAGCGCGGCGTCGCATCCGTTTGGCTTCCTCTGCATTCATCGCCATCGGCTTTTCGCAGAGCACCGACTTGCCCGCATCAAGCGCGGCAAACGTCATCTCCGCGTGCGTCACGGGCGGCGTGACGATGCTGATAAGATCAATATCGGGATGCTCCACAACCTTGCGCCAATCATCCGCGACGATAGGAATATTGAACTCACCCGCCACGCGCTCGGCGCTTTGCCTTGTGCGGCTTGCAATCGCAACCACGCGCGTATTCTCACAATTAAGAAAGCCGGGAATCTGCGTCGTGCGCGCAAAACCCGCGCCGATGATGCCGATGCCGATCAATTTCTTTTCAGCCAAACACCTCAACCTCTCTTGATATGAAATGCAGAATTGCCCCCGCAGGGATTTGAACCCCGAACCAACGGATTATGCTTACCAGCTACGGCTTTCGCCGCCTTGCAATTCAAAACTCGAAGTTGCAGTTTGTGGTCTGGACTTTATCTTCGCTTTACGCGCTCGCCGTCTCGCTTAACCCGTATCGTTCAATGATAAATTGGAACTTACTCATCATTGATGAAACACGAGGTATCCAAGCCGACACATAGTCCCACAAGATTTTCGAGTTCTCCGCGTTAAAATTGATTCTGTTATAAATCATCTTTTGACCGCATCTGACTCGTCTTTCGGGATTGATGTATCCGTCTGCGCCGCAGAGTTGCTTAATATGTTTAAGCAGCAATGTGACTTCCTCGACACTGAAGCAGTGCGTAGCAATCGTTATTGACGGCGCAAGATAGTAAGTTGTGCCGTCTCGATGTTGCTTTCTACGACGGCGAACCGAGCCGTCGTCGCAAAGCAGCATTGCCAGCCCTACCG
>JACDAW010000458.1 GCA_013695245.1 Pyrinomonadaceae bacterium
TGAGCGCGGTTGATCCGCTAGTCTTTGTCGGCGTTGCGCTCGCCCTCGCCGCCATCGCCTTGCTCGCAAGCTACGTCCCTGCGCGGCGCGCCGTGAAGACCGATCCGATGGTTGCACTTAGATATGAGTGAAGATGTGTGCAGGCAAGTGAGAGGTAAACGATGAGCACTTTATGGCATGACATACGATTCGCAGCGCGGATGCTTTTAAAGAGTCGGGGCTTTACCTTCGTCGCTGTTCTTTCGCTCGCCATCGGCATCGGGGCAAATACGGCGATCTTCAGTTTGGCGAAATCACTTCTGTTTCCGGCGTTGCCGTTTGCGGATGCGGTGCGACTCGTTGACATGCATGAAGAGTCGAGCGATCACAGAGGGCCTCTCTCCGTATCTTACCTGGCATATCAAAACTACCGCGATGAGAACAAAGTCTTTGAGTCGCTGTTGTGTTGGGGCAGACTCCCGTTAAGTTTGAGCACGGGTGAAGCGGCGGAGCAGGCGTTCGGGATCATCGTCTCAGGCAATTACTTTGCGACGCTCGGCGCGAAGCCGGCGCGTGGGCGGTTCTTTCTGCCGGAGGAGGACGCAACGCCGGGCACGCACGCCGTCGTCGTCATCAGTCATCGCTTCTGGCAGCGACGCTTTGGCGGCGAGGCTGACATCATCGGTCGCGTCGTCTCGCTCAACGGAGTGCAGTTTACTGTTATCGGCATCGCATCTGAGAAATTTACAAGCACGATTCCCCTTTTCGCGCCCGATGTGTGGGTGCCGATGATGATGCATGAGCGTGTGATGCCCGCGAGCCGTTGGCTGGGAGCGCAGAATGCGGAATGGTTGGAAATGACGGGGCGGCTCAAAGAAGGCGTTTCAATGGAGCAGGCGCAAGCGAACATCAGCCAACTCACGCGCAACTATGCGGCGGCGCATCCGAATTTCAACCGCCGGGAGGGTGAGCCGGAACGTAATAGGGGCGGCGTCGAATTGGTTCCGGTCGGTTCGCTCCCGCGCGAGGAGCGCATGGCGCTCGTCGGCTTTCTCGGATTGCTGCTTGCGGTCGTTAGTCTTGTGTTGTTGATCGCGTGCGCGAATCTGACAAGTTTGCTGCTCGTGCGTGCGACGGCGCGGCGGCGCGAGATCGCCGTGCGTTTAGCGTTAGGCGCAAGCCGCTTCAGATTAGCGCGACAGTTGTTGACAGAGAGCGTGTTGCTCTGTCTCGTGAGCGGTGTGCTTGGATTTCTATTCGCGTTCTGGATGATTGACTTGCTGCTCGCCTTCAAGCCTCCGATTGATATTCCGATTGAACTCAACATTCCCGTTGACACACGCGCGCTCGGCTGGACGTTCATGCTCTCGCTTGCGACGGGCATCGTCTTCGGACTCATCCCGGCGTTGCAATCATCAAAGCCGGACTTGACGCGGGCACTGAAAGACGACGCGCGGAGCATGGGTTTCCGGCGTTCGCGGCTGCGCGATCTGTTTGTGACGGGACAGATTGCGATGACGCTGTTGTTGCTCATCTGCGCCGGACTCTTCCTGCGTGCGCTTGCTCATGCAAGCACGGTGCATCCCGGCACCGAGCCGGAGCGCGTAGTGACCGCAACCTTCGATCCGAAATTTTTCGGTTATGACGAGCGACAGACGCAGGAGTTTTATCGTCAACTGCTCGAACGTGTCCGCGCCCTGCCCGGCGTTGAGGGAGCAGGTCTGGCAATGATGATTCCGGTCGGGGAGGCGCAAGCCGGAACGCTAGTTGGCATCGAGGGCAACGAATCTTTCGCGGCGGATTTGAGCGACGAGCATTCGGCGGGCGTGCATACAGAATACAACATCATCTCGCCCGGCTACCTGCAAACGATGAAAATCTCTTTGTTACGCGGGCGCGATTTCGGTGACGCTGATAGAGACGGCGCGGCGAGCGTGGCGATTATTGACGAGACGATGCGCCGCCGTTACTTCGCCGGAATTGATCCTTTGGGCAAGCGAATCAAAGACGCGAAGCGAACATACGAGATCGTCGGCGTCGCGCAAAGCGGAAGCTATCGCACGTTGAATAGCGAGCCGCGCCCGTTCATTTACCTTCCGTTCGCGCAACATGCCGGAGAGAGAAGTTCCCGCATGGTGCTTCATGCGCGCTCCGCCGACAACAACGCTGCCAACATCTACGCTGCGATCCGCCGTGAGGTTGCGGCGATTGATCGAAACATCCCTCTGCAAGAGCCGCTGACAATCGGCGAATACATAAATTTCTCGTTGCTCCCGCAACGCATTGCGACGAGCGTGGCGGGCGTCTTCGCCCTCACGGGACTAGTGCTTTCCGCGCTCGGCATCTTCGGAATGGTGAGTTATTCAGTTTCCCAACGCACGCACGAGATCGGGATTCGGATGGCTTTGGGCGCACAGCAAGGGGACGTGCTCAGGATGGTTTTGCGACAAGGATGGCGCGTAACATCACTCGGTTTAATTATCGGAATAGCACTCGCAGTCGCCGTCACGCGGCTTTTATCGAGTCTGCTCTACGGAGTGAGCGCAACCGATCTGGCGACGTTCGTTGTCGTATCGTCGCTGCTTGCTGCGGTGGCGATGCTCGCCAGTTACATTCCCGCCCGCCGCGCCGCGAAGATCGATCCGATGGTGGCGCTAAGGTACGAGTGAAGCGAGTGAAATAGTTGAAAGGCGAAAGTAATGACTACACTTTGGCAAGATTTGCGATTCAGCGCGCGAATGCTGTGGAAGAGTCCGGGCTTTAGCCTCGTGGCGATCTTCGCCATCGCTTTAGGCATTGGCGCGAACACGACGATCTTTAGCGCCGTCAACGCTCTGCTGCTACGCCCCTTCGCGTTTCGTGATGTGGATCGCATCATCACCATCTGGGAAACCGTGCCTCAACGTGGTATCGAGCACGGCTCGGTCGCGCCCGCGAATTTTCTCGACATAAAACGCGAGATCACGGCGTTTGACTCGGCGGCGGTCATGAAC
>JACDAW010000472.1 GCA_013695245.1 Pyrinomonadaceae bacterium
GGCGAGCGTGTTCATCTTTATTCTTCCACCATCATTCGATGAGCTTGCGCGCCGTCTGAGCGCACGCGGCACGGAGGAGCCTGCGGATTTACAAGTGCGTCTGAAAAATTCGCGCAGCGAAGTTGAGCACTACACCATGTTCGACTATTTGGTGCTTAACGACGAAGCCGAGCGCGCCGCCGGACAACTGGCCGCTATTGTGCTTGCCGAAAGGGCGCGACGCGAACGCCAAACTGAATTAGCGAAACGCGTGTTAACAACTTTTCCAAGCAGTATTTGAACGGCCTGCTCTGAGCTGTGGTCGTTAATATAAGATTGAAACAACACCGGAAGCCATGAGAGGTGACAGCAAAGATTATGTCTAAAGCCATTGCTATAGAAAGCGAAATTCCTGCCGTTGGACAAATTGAAATGGATTCAAAATACCGCATGATCATCGTCGCCGCGCAAAGAAGCAAACAGCTTCAGCGCGGCTCGCGCCCGCGCGTTGAGAATGGACGCGCAACGTCACAAGTTCACGCGCATCGCGCTTGAAGAAGTTCAAAGCGGGAAAGTTCCATTCGAGATCGTCAAGGACGAATAGCGCGCAAGCAATCTTCACGCTCTAAGTTTAAATCTAAGAAAAGATTCTTTAAGGAGTCTCTGATGTACAATCAACCCCCGTTTAATCCATCAGCCTCGCCTGCTGTGCCACCACCCTCCGGTAGCAACAAAAAAGTTTTGTTCGGCGTGCTCGGCGCAGTCGGATGCTTCGGCTTGCTGTTCGCAGTGGCGCTAGCTTTCGGCGGTTATTACTTCTACTTCCGCTCCAAGCCATCCGTCGCTAATGTCAACGTCAACTCGAACGACACGCCGTCGTCCTCTAATTTGAACACCAACTCGAACTCAAACGTTAATTCCAACACAAACACAAACGGTGGCACGATTAGCAGCGGCTCAAGCGGTTTATTAAGAGCTAAGGTGCAGCCGAAAGTCGGAAAGTTTAGTTTAGTGAAGGTCGAGGCGATGACCGCCACGCCGCCCACTTCAAGTTTCGAGGTGGTTCGCAACGTCAATGCGTTGTTGACCAGAATAATTACCGCAGCAAGCCCTACCGAGGCCGTTTATGCGCGCTACCGGGACGGCTCTTCTGACAGCTACGACGGCATCGATCACAGACTCGTGCAGGTGGGTTCAGCAGCGGCCGCCGGTTCCATGATGGAATCAGTCGTAACTGAACTTAAAGGCATGGGTTTCACTGAGCGGCGGCGCGTTCCCAACACAGGTCAAGACCGCAGCACTCTCGGCACAAAGGTTTACTTGCAAAAAGGCGATGGTCAATATGCCGATGAAGTTGTGCTATGGACTAACAACACAAACTTCCTGAGCGCAGTTACCGGTAAAGGCGGCAACGCATCCTTGTTTGAGAACGGAACGACGTATTGATAGTTAGCCTATTTAGATAAAAACTCTTCAAGCATGCGCAATTAAGCAATAAGCGCCGCTTAAACAAAAACCGCCATGCTGTTATCTCACGCAGCATGGCAGTTTTCTCTTCAGTTGAAATCCGCTTACATGTTTTTGTAATCAGGCCCCCCGCCGCCTTCGGGCGGAACCCAGTTGATGATTTGATAAGGGTCCATAATGTCGCATGTTTTGCAATGCACGCAGTTGCTAAAATTAATCTGCAAACGTCGCTTGCCCGTCGCCGCATCATCAACCATTTCGTAAACGGCCGCCGGGCAGAAACGCTGGCACGGGTTTCCGTATTCTTCCGCGCAGCGCGTCGCGCAGATGTTGGTGTCGAGCACGTGCAGGTGCGCGGGTTGATCTTCGTCGTGACCGACCGATGCGTGAAAAACGTCCGTCACTTTATTGAAAGTAGTTTTGTTGTCGAAGCGCAAGCCGTCGTAACGTTGGTTGATGTTGCTGCCGCGATAGCCATACTCGGACAATTTTTTCATCGCCACATGACCGGGTTCGGTCGTCGTGCGATCAAAAAGCCCCCACGAAAGTCAACCCGTAAGAAATTGCAAACCGGCGTTGGCCATGCCGAGCCAGCGTCCGCCCTTGAATCCGGCGTGAAAGTTTCGCACCGAGCGCAATTCCGGCGTGATCCAGCTTTCGCTAACAAGTCGCTCGTAACGACTTAATTGCCCTGCTGAGTAATCGCCCGCAAGCAGCGCCGCAAAGATCGTTTCGGCGGCGAGCATCCCGCTTTTAATCGCGGTGTGAATTCCTTTCAAACGTTGCGAATTGAGGAAGCCCGCGCAGTCGCCCGTGAGTAACACTCCATCCGCGTAGAGTTGCGGCATCGCGTGGAGGCCTCCAGCGGCAATCGTCTTCGCGCCGTAGCGAATCATCTTCCCGCCATTGAGCAGACGCGCGATGAAGGGGTGCATTTTGAAACGTTGAAACTCCGCGTGCGGATCGAGAAGCGGATCGCCGTAGTCGAGTCCCGTGACGTAGCCGATGCTGATGACGCGGTTCGGCATTCCGTAAATCCAACCGCCGCCGTATGTCTTTGTGTCTGACGGATAGCCGAGCGTGTGCGTGACGCGCCCCAGCGCGAAACGATCATCGGGAAGTTCCCAAAGTTCTTTCACGCCGAGCGAATAAACTTGCGGTTCGCGTCCGTCGTTCAAATTCAAACGTTGTGAGAGTTGCTTCGTCAGCGAACCGCGCGCGCCTTCGCCGAGCACTGTCACCTTTGCAAAGAGGTCAACGCCCGGCTCGTAGTTCGCTTTCTGTCGCCCTTCACGATCAATCCCCTTGTCTCCCGTGCGCACGCCGATAACGCGGTCGTCTCTATCGTAGAGCATCTCCGCGCCGGGAAACTCCGGGAAGATATTAACGCCTGCCTCTTCGCATTTCTCGCCGAGCCATGCCGTGAGCCGATTCTGCGAAACGATATGATAGCCGTGATTCTTCAAGGGCGGCGGGGTGATCGGCGATTTGATCGCGCGCTTTTTCGTGAGATACAAAAATTCATCTTCGAGCACCGGCGTTTCAATCGGCGCGCCTTGTTCTGCGTAATCAGGCATCAGTTCGGCGAGCGCGCGCGGGTCCATGACCGCGCCGGAGAGAATATGCGCGCCTACTGATGCGCCTTTCTCTATAACGCCGATCTCTATTTCTCCGAGCGACTCTCCCGCGCGCGTGCCATTCGCAATCGCTTCGTTATATTCACGAACTAAGCGCGCTAGATGCAGCGCGCCGCTCAAGTTCGCCGGGCCTGCGCCGACAAACACCACGTCCATTTCAAGACTTTCTCGTTCCATTGTTTGCTCCCGCAAATAAGAGACAGATCGCTGCTAAATTGAATTTGAGAATAAACAAAATGAATGATCGTTCATTCATCGTAGTATAACAAAAGAGTTAGCGAAGCGCGAAAGTCGTGTGCGTTCGACCTCGATTGAAGACATTCTCGCTTCGTTACACAAACAGAGGTTGTTTCTGTAGAATGTTTACTAAACTGTTAAAAGGGGAGCAAGAACATGTCGGAGCAACACACGAATCGTCTGGCGGGCGAAACGAGTCCGTATCTTTTACAACACAAACACAATCCTGTTAATTGGTATCCGTGGGGCGACGAAGCAATCAACAGGGCGCGCGAAGAGAACAAACCGATTCTGCTTAGCATCGGCTATTCGGCTTGCCACTGGTGTCACGTAATGGAGCGCGAATCTTTTGAAAATGAAGGGATCGCGCGCGTGATGAACGAGAACTTCGTTAGCATTAAAGTTGACCGTGAAGAACGGCCCGACATCGATCAAATCTACATGAACGCCGTGCAGATGATTACCGGACACGGCGGCTGGCCGCTAACGGTTTTTCTTACTCCCGAACTCGTCCCCTTCTTCGGCGGCACATACTTTCCGCCCGAAGATCGCTATCAGATGCCGGGCTTCCCGCGCGTTCTCGCAAGCATCTCCGAAGCTTACCGCGCGCGCCCCGAAGATGTGATGCAATCGGCATGGAGCATTCTCGCCGAACTGCGAAAGATGAACGCGGCGCGCGAGTCGAACGAGATTCTTTCGCTCGACATACTTGATGCAGCTTTCGATGGAATGAAGCGCAACTACGATAGCGCGCACGGCGGCTTCGGACGCGCGCCAAAATTCCCTGCCGCGATGAATCTCGATTTCTGCCTGCGGCACTACCATCGCACAAACGATGCGGAAGCTTTAGAGATCGTCACGCACACCTGCTGCCGCATGGCCGAAGGCGGAATCTATGACCAACTTGGCGGCGGCTTTCACCGTTACTCGACCGATGCCGAATGGCTCGCCCCACACTTTGAGAAGATGCTCTATGACAACGCGATCCTTGCGCGTCTCTACCTGCATGTTTACCAAGCGACGCAGGATGCTTTCTTCCGCCGCATCGCTGAAGAAACTCTCGATTACGTTTTGCGCGAGATGACCGACTCGAACGGCGGTTTCTATTCGGCACAGGACGCCGACTCGGAAGGCGAAGAGGGGAAATTCTTCGTCTGGTCGAAAGATGAAATCGTTGAATTGCTGGGCGCGGAAGATGGACGTTTGTTCTGCGAATACTATGACGTGACGGAGCGCGGCAACTGGGAAGGGCATAACATTCTGCGTGTTGTTAAGTCTTCGTCCAATGTCGCTGTTGCTCAAGGCGTGACGGCGGAGCGCTTGGCGGAGGCTCTGGCGCGCGGAAGCGAGATTCTCTTTCAAGCGCGCGAGCGGCGCGTGAAGCCGGGGCGCGATGAGAAAATCCTTGCGTCGTGGAACGGACTCATGCTTGCCAGTTTCGCCGAAGCATCCGTTATTCTCAGCCGCCCCGATTACCGTGAAGCGGCAGAACACAATGCTGCTTTCATTCTCGAAAACATGCAGCAAAACAATTTGCTGTTGCATAGCTACAAGGACGGGCAAGCGCGCTTCAACGCTTACCTCGATGATTACGCTTTTTTCGCCGCCGGTCTCGTTACGCTCTACGAGGCGACGGGAAATTTGCGTTGGCTTAAAAGCTCAATTGAGATCACAGACAAAATGATCGAGGAATTCTGGGACGATGCGGAAGGGGGATTTTTCTACACTGGCATCAGCCACGAACAATTAATCGTTCGCACAAAAGATTACTTCGACAATGCGACGCCATCGGGAAACTCCGTCGCCGCCGACGTGCTTCTCCGTCTCACGCTGCTCACCGATAATGAAGATTACAGACGACGCGCTGTAACGATCTTTCGTCTTCTGCGCGATACGCTTAAGCGTTATCCTTCGGCGTTCGGTCGTCTTCTTAATGCGCTCGATCTTCACCTCTCCAGTCCGAAAGAGATCGCCATTCTCGGCACATCAAATTCTAATGATATGGACGACATGACACGCGCCGCATGGCAACCATATTTGCCGAACAAAGTGGTCGTGTGTGCGGCGGAAACTGACGGGGAGGCGCGAGAGATTGTTCCCTTGTTGCGTAACCGTTTCGCGCTCGACGGGCACGCGACCGCTTACGTGTGTGAGAATCGTAGCTGCCAACTGCCAGCTAAAACAGCGACCGAGTTGGCGGCACAGCTTTCAGGAGTTGATAAGGGAGCTATCGGGGCCAGTTCGAGCCGTTAAAACTTAAACGGAAGCTTTTTCTATTGCCTCAAGTAAGCTTTCTCCGTAACGCGAGATTTTCGATTCGCCGAGTCCATAAACGGCCGCGAGCGCGTCGAGTGTTGCGGGTTTTTCTTGCGCAAGTTGATGCAGAGTTTTATCTGGACAAATCATATAAGCGGGAACGCGCGCGATATGCGCTTGCTCCAAACGCCATTTTTTCAATTCGCCGACGATGCGTTTTTCATCCGCGCTCAGCGGCGGTAAGGGTTGCTTGATGGTCGCGCGTTTTCGCTTGTCGCCTGCGGCGTTTGTTGGCGCGGTAAGCGAGGCAGAATCGAGAGCTTTTTCCCAGCGATTTTGTTCTTTTAATAAACGTTCGAGTTCATCGTAAACGCAAAGCGTGAGGAGCGCGTCGCCCGCCGCATACGCGAGTTGTTCCGGCGTGAGCGGACGCCGTCGCCAATTAGATTTCTGAAAACTTTTATCAAGCTCAATTCCGAACAGATGGCGCACGACTCCCGCTAAACTATAGGATTGAAGTTGCAAAGCAGCGTGACTGAGGCGCAGCGTGTCAACAAAGCCAGCAGGTATTAATCCTGCTCCGGCAAGCACCCGCTCATCAAAACGAGCGTTATGCGCGACCATGCGAATTTGCGGAGCATCAATGATCGGTCGTAGAACATCAGTATTGATGGCGAGCGCATCGAGAATTAAAATTTCGCCGTTGCGCGGCGCGAGTTGCACAAGAGATACACGCGCGCCTTCCGGCCGCCAGATAGTTTCAGTATCAACCGCGACGATCTCTTCTGCACTTAGCCGCTCAATAGCTGATTGAGCTTCACTCGTTTCGTTGATAAAGCGATAAGCTATAGTGTCAATTTTGCATGTTTCTTTCGTCATCTAAAAACTAGAATCGCGAATCATAAAAAAATAAGGCGCGCCCAGAGATTATCTGATGCGCGCCTTATTTTAAGTATAAAACAAGAACTACTGATTTCGGTTCATGTTCGAGTTCATGTTGCCGTTACGGTTCATGTTTGAATTCATGTTCCCGTTCATGTTCGAGTTCATGTTGCCGTTGCGGTTCATGTTCCCGTTCATATTGCCATTCATGTTCCCGTTCATGTTTGAATTCATGTTCATGTTCGAGTTCATATTGCTGTTCATGTTCGAGTTCATGTTTGAATTCATGTTCGAGTTCATGTTATCGGTCGTTCCGGTCGTGCCAGTGCCATTCATGTTGCTGTTTGACATGTTGGAATTCATGGTGTTGGTGTTCATGGTGGCATTGTTGTTATTGGCAGTGTCCGTACAGCCCGTCCAAAATGCAGCAACCGCGAGCAAGGCCAGAAGCGCTAAAGTTCGTCGCATCGAGTTTCCTCCTGTACCCTCTTATGGGGTCAGATTGTTAGGGAGCTTCAGGCGCGCGTCAGGCGGGCGCGAAGCTCAGTGTCCTTAAGTTTACAGCTCTAAGCAACGCTCTTAACCGACGGACACAATTGTGCCGCCCTTGGGGAGCTTTACCTGAAGAGGCTGCCTATCACAGATCGAGCGGTTTGCGCCGACAGAAAAGATCGCTCTTCACGTCGGCTAAACCAAAAATTCAGCGAAACATTGCGTGGATTCGCCGTCCAAGTTTCAAATGCGCGCTTTCCCGGCGACCATTGAGCGTCTCGTATCTCTTAACCCATATACGGATCGGGAGCGACGCCGGGATTTAATACCTCTTGACGCTCAACGGAAGCGCGCTCTCTCGAACTAAAGCGAAGTCCGCGCAGTCTTCCCTACCTGAACGCGCCTTTGATCTTGCGGGCTGCAAGTGTAACACCGAACATGCGGAAATACACGATTTTTCAACCAGAGTCAAGTCCACATTAAAACTATTTATGAAGTTAAGCGTCGAGGAGTATAAAACATAATGCCGAGAATTGAAAATACTATTTTTCAATTTGTCGCAGTTTGTAAAAGACGTTCAGCGGCAAATATTCCGGCATCTTCGCCTTCGAGCAGTAAACGCACGGCGCGGCGCGCGACCTCTAGCGCCAGTCCAAAACCGTGCCCGGTGAATCCCAGCGCATATATTACGCGCTGATCTCCATCTACTGTCCCAACCAGCGGCAACCCGTCCGGCGAAAAACCCATCGTCCCCGACCAGCGCGCTTCGATTGGAGTTGAGGAAACTTCAGGAAATCGCTCGCGTAAAAAAGTCTCTAAGGCATTCTGCACATCGGGCGTTACGCCCTCGTCGTATCCGGCTTCTGTCTTCGCGTATTCGTGCCGCCAGCCGCCGAGAAGCATTCGCCCATCTTTTAACTGCCGAAAATAGATGTAGCCGTGATGCGTATAGACGAGGCGGTCAAGCACGCGAACTTTCAACGGTGCGGTGACAAGAATCTGTCCGCGATGCGGCTCGACGAGCCGTTTGAACGCTTCATCTAGCATTGGCGCGTAGGCATTGAGTGCGACGACAACGTGCGCCGCGCGTATCTTCGCTCTTTTGGTGTGAACTACTATCGCCTTTTGTTTTCTCTCAACCGCATAGGCCTCGCAATCTTCGTAAACGTCAATCGCCGACCTGTCTAGGAGCGCGCGCACGAGTAACATAGGATGAACGCCGAAATCGTTTCTGATGCCGAGTGCGCCGTGAAAACCTCGATTTAACGGGTCGCGCTCGACAAATTCAGCATCGAAGCCGTCTTCACGCATTAACTCGAACGAATGAGCGAGGTGCGCTCCTTCATCCGCAGTAAAACCCGTTCGCCAACTTCCCGTTCGCTCAAGATGAACGTTGGCACTGCTGGTACTTAAAAACTCATTAAGCAACTTTTGATGTTCAAGCGTCGCCGCCCAAGCCGAACGCGCTACTTCACGCCCGAAATCCTCAACCATTTTGTCGTAATGGTCGGCAAGTCCGGCTAAAACCATCCCGGCGTTGCGCCCCGACGCGCCCGCGCCCCCCCCATGCTTTTCCGCTACAACGATTTTCCACGACGGTCTGTAACGCCTAAGCCAATATGCCACGCTTGCTCCCGTAATGCCCGCCCCAAGCACACACACGTCGCACTCGACATCAGCACACCCAATCTCCTGACGCTGCCAGATCGATACCGTCATAAATCGAACATTACCACACCCGTATCAACCCTTCCCGACTAAATTTATATCTTGACGCAACACTTTTAAACATGTATTTTCCTTAAGCCAACATTGTTTGGCTCAAACGTCCTATGTTTACTTACAAATGACGTTTTAAGTTACACTTACAGTCTGTGCTTGCCTTAGCGACTCTTTAGAATCCTTCCAATAACGGTTTTCGCTTCACTTCAATCCGTGCACATGTTCAAAGGAAACCCGAAAAGCCTCGTTCTGCAGTGGAGCGTAAATTCCTGCGGAGCGCTTTTTTTACTTTGGTCGGCTTACAATTTACGGTTTCTCCGATGGGCTGATCTGCTTTGGGTCGGCGCTTTACTGTTCTTAACGATTGCGACAGGTCGGTTTACCGTGCCGGTCACGAATGCCGACGGCACATGTCGGAGCCACAAATCAATTGCCGATGCGTTCGTGCTGCTGGCGGCGATGTTGTTCGGCGCTCCGGCGGCGACCGTGCTCGCGGCTGTTGACGGCTTTAGCTCTTCGCTCGGTGAACCGGATCGACGCATCACAATTTTTTCCGCCTCTTCCGCCACAGTTTCCACTTACATTGCTTCGTCGCTTTACGTCTGGCTCACCGACGTGATGGTTGACGCTTCGCTCACTGACAACATTCAGAACGCGCCGCTTGGAATGTTGCTCGTTCCTTTGTGCGTCATGACGCTTGCGCAATACTTTTTGAGCACTTTCGCGGCCGCCTCGCTCGTTGCTTTCGGCACCGGGCAGGTGTATCCGACGCTGGCGCGCGAAAGTCTCGTCTGGACTTCGCTTACGCAGATGGCGGGCGCTTCTTCGGCAGCTCTTTTCTATGCCGCGTGGCAAGGCGGCAGTGTTACTTTTCTGTTTGTTGGCATTTTGATCATTGCGCTCGTTCATCTTTTCTACCGCTTCAACGAACGACGGGCGGACGAGATCAGGCGCGCGGATTCCGATAGCGTGCGACACATCAAAGAGATGTCCGAGCTTCACATGAACACCATTGAATCGCTCGCTATCGCTATTGACGCCAAAGACCAGACGACGCACGGGCACGTTCGTCGCACGCAAATTTACGCGATGGAACTCGGACGCCTGCTCGGTGCGACCGAAGACGAGATGAAAGCGCTCGAAGCGGGCGCGCTTCTTCACGATGTCGGTAAGCTCGCCGTCCCCGAATACATCCTTAACAAACCGGGTAAGCTAACAGTCGCCGAATTCGAGAAGATGAAGATTCACACGAACGTTGGCGGTGATATTATCAAACGCGTCAACTTTCCCTACCCGGTTGAAGAGATCGTGCGCTATCACCACGAGAAGTGGGACGGCACAGGTTACCCGAAGGGTTTAAAGGGCGAGCAAATTCCAATGGTCGCGCGTATCATCGCCGTCGTTGACTTCTACGACGCCACGCGCTGCGACCGCCCGTATCGCAAGGGGATGAAACGCGAAGATTCCCTTGCGCTCTTGCGCTGCATGGAAAACAGTTCTTTTGACGCTCACGTTGTCGAAACATTCATTAACCACATTGACAAATTCGATAGCCTGATCGCTGAACACGACATCCAAGAGCAAGTCGCGTCGAAAGAAACGCCAGAGATGTCGGACGCCGCTCCCGATGCGGGTTTAGCTTCTGAAGTCTTAGGCGAGATGAAAGATGAGTGCGGCTTCCGCTCAATCGCTGATGCGCAGCGCGAAGTTTTTGCTCTTCATGAGATCGCGCAAACCATCGGCGCTTCGCTCAATTTGCAAGACACGGTTACGCTCGTCTCTAGCAAGCTGAAAGCAATTGTTCCCTTCAATACGTGCGTTATCTATGTTGTTGACGAACAATCCGGCAAAGCTCATGCGGCGCACTCCTCAGGCCAATACGCCGAAGTTTTCGCGCGCCGTCGCGTCACGCTCGGCGAAGGTATTACCGGCTGGGTGATCGCCAACGCGCGTTCGATGTGCAACACGCCGCCGGAGCTTGATCTCGTCGGCATCCCGGAAGAGGTGGCAGACTCGATACGAGGCGTGCTTGTTTCGCCGATCATCCGCGAAGACGGGGCCTTCGGCGCGATCACGCTCTATGCCACCGACCGCGCGACATACACTACGGAGCATGTGCGCCTGCTCGAATCCGTCGCGCAACATGCGGCCGTTGCGCTCAACAACGCTTTGACTTTCGAGAGAACGAAGGAAAGCGCTTTAACCGATCCGCTCACCAACTTACCTAACGCGCGCTCCTTCCGCATGTCGCTTGAACAGCGTATCGCTGAATGCGAACGCCTTAATCGCGAGCCGCTCGCAGTGCTCAGTTTAGACGTTGATTACTTCAAGCAGATCAATGACGCGCACGGACACGGCATCGGCGACCGTTTGCTTGCGGGCGTCGCCGAGATAGTTAAGAAACAGTTGCGGCAGATGGACGTGCTCGCGCGTTACGCGGGCGACGAGTTTACCGCTATCATGCCGATGGCTTCGTTCGAGGTCGCGCAAATGGTCGCCGACCGTATTCGCTCGGCGGTTGAGAATCATAAATTCATGGTGCGCGCCGGACGCGCTGTGCAAGTTGGCGTCAGCATCGGCATCGCTTGCTTCCCTGTTGACGGCGAAACGACCGAAGAGCTTTTAACCGCCGCCGACCGCCAGATGCAACGCGACAAACACGAGCGCAAACTCGCTCCGTCAATCGCCGCCGCCAATCCCGTCACCTCGATTGACGCCTTCCGCTAAATCAATTCGGTAACACCTAAAATTCAAGGCGCGCTTTTGCATGTTCCGTGTAAAAGCGCGCCTTGAATTTTCTGTATATAGCTCCCTCTTTTGCCAGCAGGCTTGCATCTCGCGTATAATCGCACACGAATCATTCGTGTCACACAATCAGAGCGATTGAACGCACGTTACCTTCGTCTTGCTAATGATTGTTTCCAAGTAAGACCGGGCATTTTTGCGCAACTATTTTAAGAGTATGAGCGAACTGAAAGTTACACCGATGCGACCGCGCGGCAAAGACGAGCCGCCGCTCACGGCAACCATTGATCAGCGCGCCGAAACGATTGACGTGATTGATCCGGCCGAGTTGCGTCAAGAACACGAACAGCGCAAAGAAGAACAACAGGAACGCATCGAAGACAGCGAACGCGAAACACTAATCAAGTTACTTCGCCAAATGATCCTTATCCGCCGTTTTGAAGAAAAATCGGCTGAGAGCTATAGTCTCGGCAAGATCGGCGGCTTCTGTCATCTCTATATCGGGCAGGAAGCAGTCGCCGTCGGCGCAATGGCCGCCCTGCGTCCTGATGACTACTTGGTGACGAGCTATCGGGATCACGGTCACGCCATTGCCAAGGGCATGTCGCCCGACGAAGTGATGGCGGAGCTTTACGGCAAAGCTGGCGGTTGTTCATCGGGCAAAGGCGGTTCCATGCACCTCTTTGACGCAAATGTTAATTTCCTCGGCGGTCACGGCATCGTCGGCGGTCAAATTCCGCTCGCCACGGGCATCGCTTTTGCGACGAAGTATAAAGATACGGATCAAGTTACGCTCTGTTTCTTCGGCGAAGCGGCCGTCAATCAAGGCGCTTTTCATGAATCACTGAACATGGCGCAACTCTGGAAACTACCCTGCATCTACATCTGTGAAAACAATCAATACGGCATGGGCACTTCCCTTGCCCGCGCGATGTCGCTGCAAGACGTTTCGCAAAAGGCTTGCGCTTACAACATCGCTTCGGAGTTTGTTGACGGCATGGACGTGCTTGCGGTGCGCGCCGCCGTCGGGCGCGCGGTCGAACGCGCACGTGAAACTTATTCGCCGAGTTTGCTTGAAGTGCGCACCTATCGCTTCATGGGACACTCGATGTCCGATCCGGGTAATTACCGCACACGCGCCGAAATCGAAAAGCATCAAGAGCGCGACCCCGTTAAACTTTTCACCCAGAACTTAAAAGAAAAGAATCTAATTGACGATAATCAACTCGCCGACATCGAGAAAAGCGTCCGCGATGAAGTCGAGCGCGCCGTGCAGTTCGCCGACAAAAGCCCCGAACCCGCGCTGGAAGAACTCTACACGCATGTTTACGCGAATCCGATTAAGATGAACAGTAAATAGTTATTAGACAACAGCAAATTTAATTTACCTTTCACTATCTACTGTTCACCCTCTTGGAGGTTCTACTAAATGGCCGTCATCACCATGCGCGAAGCTTTGAATCAGGCGATGCGCGAAGAGATGCGACGCGACGAAAATGTTTTCCTGATGGGCGAAGAAGTCGCCGCGTATCAAGGCGCTTACAAAGTCTCGAAGGGATTGTTGGAAGAGTTTAGCGATAAGCGCGTGATTGATTCGCCGATCACGGAACTTGGCTTCGCCGGTCTCGGCGTCGGCGCGGCGATGGCGGGCTTGCGTCCCGTGATCGAATTTATGACGTTTAACTTCTCGATCCTCGCCACCGATCAGATCATCAACTCCGCCGCAAAGATGCTCTATATGTCCGGCGGGCAATTCAAAATCCCGATTGTCTTTCGCGGCCCGAACGGTTCGGCCTACCAAGTCTCTTCGCAACACTCGCAGGCGATGGAATCTTGGTACGCGCATTTTCCCGGACTCAAAGTCGTGATGCCTTCAACTCCGGCCGACGCCAAAGGTTTACTCAAAAGCGCGATCCGCGATGATGACCCCGTCGTCTTCCTCGAACAAGAAAGAATGTACGGCATCAAAGGCGAAGTGCCGGATGAAGAGGATTTCACGATTCCCTTAGGCGTTGCCGACATCAAGCGCGAAGGCACGGATGCAACGATTGTCGCCCGCTCTCTAACTGTTCCGGCCGCGCTCAAGGCGGCTGAAGAATTAGAGAAACAAGGCGTTTCGTGCGAAGTGATCGATCCGCGCACGATCCGCCCTTTGGATATAAAAACAATTATCGAGTCGGTGAAGAAAACCAACCGCATCGTCGTCGCCGAAGAATCGCATCCGTTCTGCGGCGTCGGCGCAGAGATCAGCGCGCAAGTTTCCGAGCAAGCGTTTGATTACTTAGACGCTCCCGTGCGCCGCGTGTCGGGCG
>JACDAW010000481.1 GCA_013695245.1 Pyrinomonadaceae bacterium
GCGTTGATGCGCCGATGCCGTATGCGAAGAATTTGGAAAACCTCGCGCTTCCAGACGTCGCAAACATTGTTGCGGCCGTGCGCGAAGTCGCATATCTAGATTAAGAAGACAGGAGACCGAAAGTCAGAGGTCAGAATAAAAATCGGGAGCAGTTCTACTAACTTCTGTCTTCTGACTCCTGACTCCTATACACTTATGGCAACTCAGGTCGTTATGCCGAAGCTTTCTCCAACGATGGAAGAAGGGCAACTAGCGCGTTGGTTAAAGAAAGAAGGCGATAAAGTTTCGGCTGGCGAACCGCTCGCTGAAATTGATACGGATAAAGCGACGATGGAGGCGCAAGCGCTTGCCTCCGGCGTGCTGCGAAAGATTTTTGTCCAAGCAGGCACAAGCGTGCCGCTCGGCGAAGTGATCGCCGTTATCGCTGAAGCCGACGAAGACATCTCCGAGATCGTCGCGCGCGCCGAGTCGGGACGGACAGGCGCAGAAAACAAAAAGTCTGTCGAAGAAAACGTCGAAGCTGGTCAGGACGGCGCGCAACAGGAACTCGCAACGGTCGTCGAAGAAGGCGCGCGCACACAAGCGACAATTCAGGGCAAACCAATCGAAGGTGATGTTGGCGGTGACGGCAAATCGGGAGAGGGAGCGCAAGCGTCTTCTCCCGGTGACAAGCAATCCGGCGTTTCTACGCCGCCGCCTCCGAATCAACAACCGCCGACGAATGGCGAGCGTGCGCCGGACGGAGGGCGCGTGATCATTTCGCCTCTCGCGGCGCGCATGGCCGCCGAAGCTAACATCAACTTGCAAACGCTCACGGGCAGCGGCCCCGGCGGGCGCATTGTTAAACGCGACATCGAAGCGGCGATCAACTCCGGCGGAGCGAGCGACGCATCACAACCGTCTCAGTCCGAAGCACAAGGTCAAACGTCAACACCGCCCGCCGTCAGTAAAACTCCTGCTCTAGCTCAGCAACCATCCGTGCAGCAATCACAGATTCAAGGCGCGGCCGCTTACACGGAAGTTCCCGTTTCCGAAATGCGCCGCACGATTGCGCGTCGCCTCACATCGTCGCTCGGCCCCGTGCCGCATTTTTTTCTCACTGCTGAGATCGAAATGGACAGAGCGATTGAGATGCGTCGCTCGATCAACGAACTCGACCCGGAGCTTAAAGTTTCAATCAACGACTTTATTATTAAAGTGGCCGCCGCCGCTCTCGCGCAACACCCACAGGTCAATGCTTCTTACGGCGAGAAAACTATTCGTCATTACGAAGGAGTTGACATCGGCGTCGCGGTCGCGCTTGAAGAAGGTTTGATCACGCCGATTGTGCGTGGCGCGGATAAAAAATCTATCGGGCAGATCGGGCGCGAAGTGCGCGAAATGGCCGAACGCGCGCGCAACCGCCAGTTGCGACCTGAAGAATACACGGGCGCAACTTTCTCAATCAGCAATCTCGGCATGTTTGGCATTGATGATTTCACCGCGATCATCAATCCGCCGGAAGCGGCGATCTTGGCGGTCGGTCAAGCGCAACCGAAACCCGTCGTGCGCGAAAATCAGATCGTAATCAGACAAGTTATGCGTGTCACGATGTCGTGCGACCATCGCATTATTGATGGGGCGACGGGCGCAAAATTTTTACAAACTTTCAAGAAGCTGTTAGAAAATCCGCTCTACCTGCTCGCGTGACGAACGATAAGGAAGAAGAATGAAAGAAGAACAGAACGCAGCCCAGCAACCAGTAAATCCGCAAGAGCGATCAAGCGATTCTAAAAGCTTACGAGATCAATCGCAGACTGCTAACCAAACGGAAAATCAATCTCGCGCAGAAGAAGTCGAAGAAGCGGAGCGCGCCTCTGACAACCATGAGGGTAAAGGCACAGGCGCGCGCGCAGGCGAATACAGTTAATTATTCATGATCTCGACCGCACACGTGCGACGCAATTCCGCTCTCGCGCCGCACGCGGCGCTCCTTGCCGTGCAACTGATCTTCGGAACGTGGCCGATCATCGGGAAGATCGCTCTGCGGCAGCTTCCGAGCACCGGACTCGTCACGTTCCGTGTTGTCGGCGCGGCCGTTGTCTTCGCCATTTTGCGCCGGACAACGCGGCTTGTTAAAATCGAGCGCCACAGCGACTATCTCAGACTCGCTCTCTACAGTTTGCTGGGCGTGGTGTTGAATCAATTCCTGTTCGTCAAAGGCTTGGCGCTCTCCACCGTGATCAACGCAACGCTTCTCGGCACGGCCATCCCCATTTTTACCCTGATCGTCAGCGTCATCATTGGTCGTGAGCGCTTATCGGTGAAGAAAATTCTCGGCATTCTGCTCGCCATCGCCGGTGTGATTTATCTCGTTAACCCAACGCGCGCCGATCTGCAAGGAGGCACTGGACTCGGCAATTTTCTTTTGATCGCTAACGCCACTGCTTACGGCGCATATATCGCGCTTTCGCAGGATGTGGTCAAACGCTATGGTGCGCTCACAGTGATCACTTGGATATTCGCTTTTGGCTCAATCGCCACGCTTCCAATCGGTGGTTTTTATCTCGCGCAAACGCCGCTGCAAGATGTTTCGCTGTTTGTGTGGCTGGCGATTGTTTACATCATCCTCGTGCCGACGGTCGCTGCCTACTATTTGAACGCTTGGTCGCTCGAACGAGTCGCGCCGAGCACCGTTGCGGCTTATATTTATCTGCAACCGCTCATTGCCTTCGCGCTCGCGCCGCTCATTCTCGGCGAACATTGGAACGAACATACGTGGGCGGCGGCCGTGTTGATCTTCAGCGGTGTAGCGGTGGTAACATGGGATTCACGCGCTAAGAATCGCTCGGCTAATGAAGTTCAGATTGTCCCGGCTCGCCTGAGCGAATAACACGCTTGTAGAGTGCAAACTTACCGTGCGCTTCGCGGATTCGATATGTGATCGAGAGCATTTGTGCAATGACTACGCAAAGCATCTCAGAACAGTCTCATACATTTTCCGTCGCAGAGACGAAAGCGAAAACATCTGCCGCGCGTTTGTCCATTATCGTCGCGGCTTTTCTGATCGCGCTTAAAATGTTCACGGGTTGGTTCACCGGCTCAATTAGCGTCTGGGCGTCGCTGCTCGATTCGGCGATGGACATTTTCGCTTCGACGCTTAATTTCTTCGCCGTGCGCGCCGCTGCCCGCCCGCCGGATGAAGAGCACACTTACGGGCACGGGAAAGTTGAATCGCTCGCCGGACTTTTTCAAGCTTTGGTGATCGCTTTTTCAGCCGCCTATCTGATCTACGAAGCGATCAATCGCATTATCAATCCGCATCCGACCAAGTCTGAATGGTTTGGAGCGATGGCGATGCTCATCGCTGCTGGCATCAGCGTTCTGCTCGTTGCCAAGCTTCGTCGCACGGCGCGCATCACGGATTCTCCGGCTCTGCATTCCGAAGCCGCGCACTACGCCTCAGATATCTACACCAACATCGCCGCGCTCGGCGCATTGGTTTTGACGGCGCTCAGTGGCTGGCAGCTTGCCGATCCGATTGTTTCCATTTCGCTTTCGCTTTACATTTTGTGGTTTGCTTTAGGCGTCGGGCGTGAGGCGGCGGACGTGTTGGTGGACGCTCGCCTTCCCGTTGAGTTTGAAGAAAAGGTGGCGCAAGTCGTCGGCAAATTTCACGATGCAGGTGTGATCGGTTTTCACGCTCTGCGGACGCGCAGATCAGGCTCGCAAAAGTTTATCGAATTTCACTTGGAGGTTGAGCGCAGCAAAAAATTTGAAGAAGCGCACGAGGTAACAGTCAACGTGATACGCGCTATCGAAGACGAGATTCCACGCGCGCGTGTGCAGATTCACACCGATCCTTGGGGCTAAAGTTTAAGCGCGCCGCGCGATTCGCGCATCGTTCTCCGCTTCCGCCAGACGACGAAACTCATATAATTTCATTAACGCTTCAACCGGCGATAACGAATCAAGATCAATCCCGCGTAACATCTCACAGAGCTTTGCTTCAATCGCAGTATTTGATTTCCTGTTACTATCTTGCTGGGCGAACTGCCCAACATCTTTTTCATTTGCTTCCTTTTCGTAGAAACTCAAAAGACTTTCCGCGCGACGAACGACGGGGCGCGGCAACCCGGCGAGTTTCGCCGCATAGACGCCGTAACTACGGTCGGCGCTTCCCGGCACAACTTTGTACTTGAAAATGAGTTCAGTTCCCTTTTCAACGATCTGGACGTGAAAGTTTTTCAAGCGCGGCAGCAATTCTTCAAGCGCCGTCAGCTCATGATAATGAGTGGCGAAAAGCGTTTTCGAGTTGAGTTGCGGATGATTGTGAATGTATTCAAGCACGGCGCGGGCGACCGACAAACCGTCGTAGGTGGAAGTTCCGCGTCCGAGTTCGTCGAGTAGGATCAACGAGCGCGGTGTAGCGTGATGAAGAATCTCGGCCGTTTCAACCATCTCGGTCATGAAAGTTGACTCGCCGCTTCCCAAGCGATCATAAAGGCCGGTGCGCGTAAAGATGCGGTCACACAATCCGATTGTGGCTTCGCTCGCGGGAACGAAACATCCGGTTTGCGCCATCAAGATCGTGATCGCGATCTGCCGGATGTAGGTTGACTTGCCGGACATGTTCGGCCCCGTTATCAAAGCGATCTGCGGCGCACTACGACCGCCGAGTTCCACGTCGTTCGTGACAAACCCTTTGTCGCTCATCACTCTTTCTAAAACCGGATGGCGATTACCTTTGATCTGCAATTCATTCGAGTTAACAACGACGGGTCGAACATAACTGAAGGAGCGCGCTGTTTCGGCAAAGGCCGCGATCACATCGAGGTACGCAATCGTTCCGGCCGCGCCGAGTATCTCCGTTCGATGTTTGCTAATTTCGTGGCAGACGTGCCGGAACAGGCTCGTTTCCAATTCACTGATTCGCTCTTGAGAGTTAACGACGAGCGTTTCATGTTCTTTAAGTTCGAGCGTCACGAAGCGCTCGCCATTAACAAGTGTCTGCTTGCGCGTGTAGTCTTGTGGGACGAGGTGAAGATTCGGGCGTGTGATCTCGATATAATAGCCGAAGACTTTGTTGTAGCCGACGCGCAGCGACTTGATCCCGGTGCGCGCCCGCTCCCGCGTTTCCAATTCGGATAAAAACCTCTTCCCATCTCGCAAAATGTCGCGCAATCGATCTAGCTCTTCGGAGAACCCTTCACGAATCACGCCTCCGCTCGCTGTCCTATCATCGTTGATAGCTTTATTAATTAACTGCGCCGCCGCGTCGCACGGTGGCAGTGCGGTCAGGGTTGCGCCGAAGAGTTTCGTGTTTCTTTGTAGAACTCGGCGTAATCCTATGAGCGGTTCAAGGCTTGAGCCAAGCGCCATGAGATCATTCGCAGTCGCTAACGCAGTGTGGACGCGCGAAAAAAGTCGTTCGATGTCGCGGATCGAATCTAATAAAGCAACCATCGCCTCATGCTCGTCTGCGTATTCGACGAACCGCGCAACGTGCTCCTGACGCCGGACGATCTCGGCAATGTCGAGCAGCGGCTGACGAAGCCACTTGCGGAGCAGACGCCCTCCCATCGGCGTGCGGGTATGGTCAAGCACGGCGAGGAGCGACGACGCGGGCGAACTGCTCTCGAAAATTTCGAGGCTGCGAAGCGTCTGCGCGTCGAGCATCATGTAGCTTTCAGCATCGTAACTTGAAAGGCGCGTCAGCCCTTCGGCAACGCTCGTCTGCGTTCTTCGCAAATATGAAATAATGCAACCGGCGGCCGTTGCGGCGAGCATTTTGTTGCGCAACCCGAAAGCGGATAGCGTGCTTGAACCGAAGTGTTCAAGCAAAGTGTTCTTGGCGCGTTCAAATTCAAATTCTGCGTCCGGCAATCTCGTCAGAAAACTGTTAGGTAAATGCGCGTTGGCGTCGAAACTTTCAGCCACCAGAATCTCTGAAGGTCTGAGGCGTTCGAGTTCAGCGAGGGCGCGCGAAGGTTTAAGTTCGGCGGCGGCAAACTCGCCCGTTGTCACATCGGCATAAGCGAAACCGGCGTTTCCCTTGTCGGTAATGAATGCGGCGAGATAATTGTTCCTCTTGCTCTGCAATAATCCGGGTTCAAGCACTGTGCCGGGCGTGACGACCCGCACCACGTCGCGCTCGATAAGTCCCCGACCGCTTCCCTCGCCTTGCAACGGAGTATCACTTAACTGCTCGCAGATGGCGACGCGAAAACCGCGTGAGATGAGCGTCGCCAGATGACGTTCAAGGCTGTGGTGCGGCACGCCCGCAAGCGGCACGCGCGCCCCCTTGCCCATCGGTTTCGATGTCAACGCGATGTCTAATTCGCGGGCAAGCACTTGCGCATCTCCGTCGAACGCTTCATAGAAATCGCCAAGCCGAAATAGCAGCAACGCGTCCGTGTGGCGCTTCTTGATCGTGAGATACTGTTTGCGGAGCGGCGTTAGGTTATCCATCAATCGAAGAGTTGGATCAGTAAATCTTCGACCGAGGTGAGGTGACGGTGAAGTTTTCGTAATTGTTCAAAGCTCAAGATCGTGGTCACATTGTCGAGTTCATGAAACGCGCCGCGCTGTCCCAGAGTCATTGCTTTACGAGCGCGGTTAGTGTCCGATTCGTTTGAGATGACGAGAAAAGTTTTTGAGCGCTGCGCTTCATAACCCTGTTTTAACTTGGCGAGCGCCGCGTCAATGTTTCCTTTGCGCTGCACTTCAAAGATGTGACTCAGGCGTGGGCTTGTTTTGCTTTTGCGCCATATAACATCGTAGTACTCAAACTCAAGTTGAGCGTGGTAGCCGAGCACACGTCCGATGTCGGCGAGCATATTTTGAATGTCCGTATGCGTGAAGGTTTCAAGCGCAGTCGCTGTCCGTTCAATCGTAAAACTTGAAGACTCGGATGCAACGCGCTTGCGACCGGCGTTCGTGATGTGCCAATGCCCGCGCAAGCGTTCGATTTCGCGTTTCGTGTCGAGCGCGCGACCAGCGCGTTGCACAATACGTCGCCAACCCTTTCCGTCGCCGTTGTGCAATGAATGCGTTTCTTGAAGTTGCGGAAAGTAAGCAATGAGCCGCGCATAGAGAAAGCGCACGTCTTCAAAGCCGCCCGTGGCGGCCAGCTCCTGCAAAATCGGCAACTCGATGCGCGTGATGCTCGGATAAGTCACGATTTAAAGTAAATTTCCTCACATGCAAACTTACAAGATAAGCCACTAAGCAATCAAGTTGTATTGCGAACACTACACGACTTTCTGCTTTAACGCCCCTGCTTAATTCTCTTCAGACAACTTACGCGTATAAGAATCTAAGCAGCTTATGCATTCTTCATATAGCCCTAAACTTTGATCGGAAACGAAACACCGGACGATTGGCGCTTACGATGTGTTTTAATACGAGCTTTAACATCGTTTAACTAGGAACATTTAAACTGTTTCATTTAAGTTAATAAAAACTAAGAATTAACTTTCCGCTGTCGAAAGCTTTTAATGGCACAAACATTGCTCTAGAGATTAACATAACGAAACCGGGGTAACCGGAAACTTGTGGCGAGCGACGAAAAGGAGACAGCGAACAATGTTGTGGACAATTATCTTGATTCTGCTGGTTTTGGGTTTGCTCGGCGGTTACGGAGTCAGCAACCTGCTTTATTTGCTTTGCGTAGTGGCGCTTGTTCTGTTGGTGGTTAACCTGATTACTGGACGCCGCGCGGTTTAGCAAAAGACAACAACATTAGATGGGTTTCAAAAGGGACGCGCTTTTATAATCGCGTCCCTTTTGTTATGTGTGTTTAATAAAATATCGAGACTCAATTTCTGTTGTGACGCGACCCACCGGGTAAAGATTTAGGTTTTGATCGTGGTAGGGTGAGCGGTTGAAGAAAAAGCGCAGACGCTCGCGGGCGCTTCCCGCAAACTTCGGATCGTTAGCCACGCGCTCCTCAAACTCACGACGCAAGTTTCCGTC
>JACDAW010000539.1 GCA_013695245.1 Pyrinomonadaceae bacterium
ACTCGCATCTGAAAACAAGCAGCTCAAATCTCTTTGTATTCCGAATCAACATCCTCGCCGGAGAATGCCACGCGATAGTTAGGCGATTGTTTCTGCTTCGTGATCAGCAGATCGTCTTTCGTCTTCAGCAAATCGGCGCGCGAGTAAACCGAAAGTTCAAAGTTATAACCGTGCGTAATCGCATCCTTCGGACACGCCTCGACGCAGTAGCCACAAAATATGCAACGCCCGTAATCAATGTTGTACACTCGCGCAAAGCGTTCATCAACGCCGATGCGCTCTTCGGCCGGGCGCGGATCGTCTTCCGCGATGATGTAAATGCAATCGGACGGGCAGGCGGCGGCGCATAGGAAGCAAGCGACACACTTTTCGCGCCCCAACTCATCAACGTGCAACAGATGTTGTCCGCGATAACGCGGCTGCACCGTCACAGGATCGTCCGGGTATTGCACCGTCCACTTCTCTTTCGGAATTTGCGCGAAGGTGATGCTCATGCCCTTGATGATTGCCTTCGTCGAATCAATAATGTCGCTGATGATTGACACTTAAAACTCCTTGCTAAAATCTAAACGAGTTCAAGCTTGCTAAAAAAGTAGCCGATTTCTATCTCGGCGTTCTCTTCCGAGTCCGAACCGTGCACGGCGTTTTCGCCGAGCGAGCCGCCAAACTCTTTACGAAGCGTCCCCGCGTCAGCCTTCGCCGGATCAGTCGCGCCCATCAGATCGCGCCACGCTTTCACCGCGCCCTTCTTTTCCAACGCCATCACAACGCACGGCGCGCTCGACATAAAAGTTGTTAATTCACCAAAGAACGGACGCTCGCGGTGAACATCGTAAAAACCTTCAGCCTCTTCGCGCGTCATGTGAATAAGTTTCATCGCGCGGATTTTAAAATCGTTATCAACAATGCGTTGAATAATGTTTCCGAATTTTCCGGCGCGCACCGCGTCAGGTTTGATGATGCCGAATGTAAGATTACTTTGTTCCGCCATGAATACTCCTAGAATATGCTCTGCAAATTAAATACTCTCCGGATCATTCAACTCATGTTTCTTGTAAAGATCACTGCGCAACCGCAACATAATGACTATCATAGGAACAATTAACACGAGGCTTAATACGCCAAGCCACAGAAGAACTATCACCCACAACCAGAACAGTGCCGGATCAAGAAGGCTGTGAATTAAGAACATCACGTATTTTCTTATGCCGTCGCTCTTGCGCCTAATGCCTCTTTCATCGCCTGCCCGATCTCGGCCGGTGAATGAACGACGCGAATGCCTGCGGCTTCCAAAGCTTTCATCTTCTCGGCGGCCGTTCCCTTGCCGCCCGCGATGATCGCTCCGGCATGTCCCATGCGTCTGCCCGGCGGCGCGGTCTGCCCGGCAATGAAGGCGACGATTGGTTTCGTCACGTTATCTCGCGCAAACTCGGCCGCGTCCTCTTCTGCGTTGCCGCCGATCTCGCCGATCATTACGATGCCGTCCGTCTCGTCGTCATCTTGAAAAAGCGCGAGCGCGTTTAAGTGCGTTGTGCCGACAATCGGATCGCCGCCGATGCCGATGGCGGTTGATTGACCGAGACCAAGCGCGGTTAATTGTCCGACCGCTTCATAAGTAAGCGTTCCCGAACGCGAGACGACGCCGATGCGCCCTTCTTTGTGAATGTGTCCGGGCATAATGCCGATCTTGCATTTGCCGGGCGAGATGACGCCGGGACAGTTCGGGCCGATGAGGCGCGTCTTTTTGTCAGCGAGATATTCTTTGACCGCAACCATGTCGAGCACCGGAATGCCTTCCGTAATGCACACGATAAGCGGAATCTCCGCATCCGCCGCTTCCATAATCGCTTCGGCCGCAAACGGCGGCGGCACGTAGATCACGGAAGCGTTCGCGCCCGTCTCTTTCACAGCATCCGCGACGATATTGAAGACCGGAACCCCCTCGTGCGCCGTGCCGCCTTTGCCGGGCGTGACGCCGCCAACGACGGTCGTGCCGTACTCGATCATTTGCTTCGCATGAAACGTGCCTTCTTTGCCCGTGATGCCCTGCACGATGAGGCGCGTATTTTTATCAACGAGAACGCTCAAAAGTGTTCGCTCCTGCGACGCGGGTAAATCAACAACAGCGTCTATGGAAATTTGTTAAAGCTGATTTTGAAAGTATTGTAAGGGTGAAAGTCGAAATCGGCAATTTACCAGCGCGTTATTTGACGGTAGCCGCGCCATTGCTCACCGCGATTCCCATTTTATTTTATTCAATGTTTCGTCAATCGCCGCTTGCACGCGCTTCAATTGCGGCGGTGCGATGT
>JACDAW010000036.1 GCA_013695245.1 Pyrinomonadaceae bacterium
GAGTCAATCACTAATCTGCCGCTCGGTCAGTTTTATGCAGTGACAGCAGACAACCGGCAGCCGTTCTATAACGTGATGGGCGGCTTGCAGGACAATGGCACGTGGGTCGGCCCCAGTCGCACGCGCGAACCGGCCGGCATACAGAACGACGACTGGCGCATGATCAGCTTCGGCGATGGCTTCTGGGTTCTCAATCAGGCGGACGATCCCGATCTTTACATCTCCGAATCGCAGGGCGGAGGCGTTGTGCGCACGGATATGCGCACGCGCGAGCAGCAATCTATCGCTCCCGACGCGCGCGATTCGGATGGCCCCGCCACCGAACAAAAGTTTCGTTTCAACTGGAACGCTCCCGTCATTCCTTCGCCGCACGACAAGAACACGATTTACCTTGGCGGCAACGTCGTTTTCCGCTCAACGGATTTCGGAAGAACGTGGGCGGCGATCAGTCCCGATTTAACGACGAACGACAAAGCGAAACAGGGCGGCGCGGGCGGCCCCGTCGCGTTTGAAAACACCGGCGCGGAGTATCACACGACTGTCATCAGCCTCGCCGAATCTCCACTTAGAGCAGGCGTGATCTACGCGGGCACGGACGACGGCAACTTGCAGATGACTTCAGATGGAGGCAAGAATTGGACGAACCTCACGCGGAACGTCGCGGGGCTTCCCGCAAACTCGCCCGTCTCACACGTCGAACCTTCGCGCGCCGATGCTAATCTCGTTTACGCCTCGTTTGATCGTCACCAACTCGACGACCTTCGCCCGTATATTTATAAATCAACTGACGACGGGCGCACGTGGCGCAACATCGCGGGCAATCTTCCTGAAAAGGCTTACGTCTGGATTGTGCGTGAAGACCCTAGAAGCGCGAATTTGATTTACGCCGGAACGGAGCTTGGGCTTTTCGCTTCATTTAATGGCGGCGCGAATTGGATTCCGCTCAACATGAAGAATCTGCCGAATGTCGCCGTCCACGACATCATCGTTCACCCGCGCGATAACGATTTGATCATCGGCACGCACGGGCGCAGCATCCTTATCTTCGACGACGCAACGGCGCTTCAACAAATGAATCCTTCGGTGCTTAACAGCGAGACCTATCTTTTCGAGCCGCGCGCTGGACTGCGTTACACGCAGAGGTTCACGCGCTACGGCATCGGCGATAAAGTCTTCACCGGACAAAATCCGCCATATGGCGCGCTCATCACTTATTACCTCAAGAACAAACTCGATCCTAAGACGACCGTTAAGCTGCAAATCTATGACGCGAATAATAAGCTCGTCAGCGAGTCGGCGAACGTTCCGAAAGAAGCGGGCTTAAACCGCGCCGTATGGGATTTGCGCTACGGCGGCCCGCGCGTGCGTCGTCCGCCGACCGATGAAGAAGTGCAGTTTACGGGCGGCCCGCGCGGCCCGCAGGTTCTTCCCGGCACATACACGGTTAAGCTTACGGTCGGCAATCAAACGCAGGAAAGGAAAGTCGAGGTGCGCATTGATCCGACGATCTCGGTGACAACGGACGCTCTTCAGTTGATGCAGGACATGACTTTAAAACTGCGCGATATGCAGTCGGCGACGAACGACGCGCTACGCGCCCTTGACAGCATCAAGAGTCAGCTTCAATTCATCGAACGCACGGTGAAGGATCGTTCGACCGAGCCGCCGAAGGAGTTGCTCGAAACGATTGCCACTTACACGAAGCAAATCGAAGCTTTGCAAGGCCGTCTGGCGCGACCCGACGGCGGCTTAGGTTTTGAGGGGCGCGCGCAACTCGTTGACCGCATCGGCGGGCTGTTCTTCGCCATTGACGGAACGAACGCCGCGCCCACAGGGGCGCAGCGTCAATACTTCAATGAGCTTCAAGGCGAATATCAAACGCGCATCAGTGAAGTAAACAAGTTCATCAACGAAACTGTGCCGAAGTTAAATGAAGCTCTACGACGCGGCGGCGCGCCCAACGTCTTGCCCGGCAAGCCTGTCGCCGAAAATCCTTAAATCTTACATCTCAATATCGTAAGATATAGAAGGGCGTGGTCTAATTTCCCGCCCTTCTATTTTTGTGAACGAAGAATGTGCGCAAAGCTAACTTTGCGGCGGCTATGCGCATCAATACAATGGTGAATTTGAAGAGCAGGCTATTTTGAGTTCTTCACAGGGAAGAGAAATTAAATGCACTTAAAACTGAAAAGCACACTCGCAACATTCGTTCTTATCGCTTCGTGTGTTATCGCAAACCTTCCGGCGTCTTACGCGCAGACAAGCGGCGCGGCGCAGAATCACGAATCGGCGCGTTCGGATAAGTTTACGGGTGGACACATCGAGCGCGCCGCGCTTGAACCCGGTCAACCCGACATCAAGATCACGATTAATGTTCCCGCTTTTCGCCTGACGCTCTGGCAGAACGGTAAAGAGGTGGCGATTTATCCAATCGGCGTTGGACGCAAAGAGTATCCGATCACGATTGGCGAACGCACTGCAAGCGAGATCATCTGGAATCCGACGTGGACGCCGCCCAACAGCGAATGGGTGCAGGGCATGGAAGGCGTGCGACCCGGCGAAGTGATTAAGGCGGGCGACCCGCGCAATCCGCTCGGCAAGTTGAAGATTCCACTTGGCAATGGCTATCTCATTCACCAAGCGGCAAAGACGACCGATCTCGGCAACCTCGTTTCACACGGCTGCATACGGATGTTGCGGCGCGATCTCTACGACCTTGCCGAAAAGATCGTCGCGGCGCGATCTCTCGAAGTAACAAAGAGGCAGATCGAGCGGGCGAAAGTGAGCAGCCGCATGTTAGTCGCGGCGCTTAATGAACCGCTCGTTGTTGACATCAACTACGACACGCAGGTCGTCGAAGAAGGCGTGCTGCACCTCTACCCGGATGTTTATGATCGCGGCACGGATAGAGTCGAGAATTTGCGCGCCGAACTCGAATCAAGCGGCGTGGATTCCTCGTCAATCACCGACGCGACGTTGCGCCGGATGCTGGCGCGCCCGAATGAGAACGAAGAGTATGCGGTGAGCGTGGAAAGCATCAAAGCGGGACGCGCGCTTGCCGCCGGTCGCAATCGCTCTTTAGTCACGGGACAGAGGACGGCAAATGCGAAGCGACGCGCCTGAGCAGAGCGCGCCGCCAAAAAACTTATCAAGCTTGGATAATCACTGCCCGCTTTGTTTCTAACTATTAGAGATTCTTACGCCCTGCGCCCGTCTATTTCGCTTCCTGCGGAATGTATTCCCAGTGCCAAGGCTCGTAGTAATAAGGATGAAAGCCGTAATTCTCGGCGTTCTTCACAAGCCACTTGTAGGCAGGCGTGTTGACTTGAATCGCGCGGTTGGCGTCTGCCGTCTCAACCGGATCACCGCCAACGTAAAGGTCAAGGGCGCGACCTGTGAAGTGTGGGCTGTTGACGGCGAGTCCGGCGCGCCCTGAATTTGGCGACTGCCGACGCAACTGCTCTTGATATTCTCTTGAGCGAAACGCCGAAACTATTTTCAAATACTTTTCAGACGGGGCAAGTTCATTGTTCGTGGTCGTCCGCAGTCCGAGGGACTTGTCGGCGATTGCCGCTGCCAGCATCCGTTTGTAAGCCGCGTAGGCCTCGCGCTCGACTTGGCGGAGTTCGAGCGGGCGCTGCGGATCGTAAAGCTCGGCGGTGGAAGCAGCAATGAGTTGATCAGGGCTGGGATAGACGCGCTCTTTGATGCGGCGCGACTGCCACACGGCGACCATCTTGTAAAGCGTGTCCACGTTTAAAACGCCGCTCGGCGTAAGCCCTGCCCCACGCTGCCAGCGCGCGAGAGCCGCAGGAAATTCGTTTGAATCAACTCTTTCTTCCGTGCCGAGCAACCTGCCGATAAGGGACGTATAGAGATACCAACCGCGTTGCGACTTGCCGCCAAACGTCCATTCAAGATTGTAGGAGAGCAACAAATTCTGTCGCGTGGCGGCGCTGAGATCGGAGATTTGCCCGCCCTCAACCGCAGGCGACGCGCTCGGAGACGGTTGAGCGTTCGGTGAAGGCTGCACGTTCGCCGAAACTACGTTGGCGCTTGTTTCTCTTGACGTGGAATTGGTCCGATTGTTGGTTTGGCTGTTAGTAGAGTCAACAATGCAGGCAGGCGAAAGTATCAAGCACAATACTAGCAAAACGTTTCGACTTATTATTCTCGATTCTTTTTGAGAAGCCAGAGGCACGAAAAGACTCCTAGAATAGCTTTCGGAAGTTTGCGCCACAATTATGATTTGATACGCGCCACAATTCAAGGAGTAATCTTGTCGTTTGCCGATGCGCTGAAGAGCACAAACGTACGGGACGTTTAAAGGACGCACTTCAGAAACGACAAGATTGCTGTTTATGTTTACTTATTCGTCTTCATCATCGTCGTCATCCGTCACATGATGGGTCGGCTCTTCGATATTGCTCATTTGTCCGCGCAAGCGGGCGACGCGTTCAAACACCACCGCATCCATCCCGCCCTCTTTGGCAGAAGCGAGCCATTGCATCATCGAAGATAGGAAAAGCTCTTTCAGGTAAGCGAAAGAGAAGTTTTCTGTTTCCACGACGACACGTTCCGCAATTCCTTCAGATAAACGCATCTCAATTTGTAGCTTATCATTCCATCGCTCGATGTATGCCCGGCGCTCAGAAGGAGCAGGCAAATCAAAATTGTATTTGCGGTCAAAGCGGCTGGGGCGATCAATGATCGCCGGATCGAGACGCTCCGGGTGATTGGTCGTTGCAATGACTACGACGCCCGTGTTGTCTGTAAAGCCGTCAAGTTCGTTAAGGAAGAACGCGCGATTCTTGTCGTTAATGAGCGAATCAACATCTTCAAGCACAAGCAGGCACGGAGCCGTCTGCCGCGCGCGCCGGAAAACTTCTCGCATCGCTTGCTGCTCCGTTTCGCAGCGCGATTTGAAAGTTTTAACGTACAGGCATGGCTTCTTTAATTCGTTGATCAAGGCTTTAACCGTGTGCGTCTTGCCGTTGCCCGGTGGCCCTAACAAAAGCACGCCGCGCTTCCAAGGAATTCCGTATCGCTCATACATCTCGCGCGAAGAGAAGAAGTGCGCGAGATCGTTTCTCACGTCTTCTTTTAGTCCACGCGGCAGAATCAGATTATCGAACGTCGCGGCTTTGATCGCTTCGTGTAACTTTTTGTTTTTTCGCCACCCGCCGCCTTCAAACACGAGAATCTCGCCGCGCACCTCCGCGCACCACTCGCACACCTCGCGCAAGAATTCTTCGGCGATCTCGCGGGCTTCGGCGACGATCCAATGGTGGCGCGATTTATACCCGTCGTCCGTCCACTTGACAAAGACGACATCCAAGAGATGCCCTTTCCAGAAAACGTTGAGCCAAGCGTTATCGGCTTCGCGCGTGAATTTTTTGTCTGTGCCGTCCCACCCCGTCGTCGTCTGATTATGGATCGACGATTCGCTGACAACTTCACAATGCCCCGCGCGCACGTATTCTTCGAGGTCAAACAAGCTTGTTTCGCCTTCGATCACTGCTTTGTCCGGGTGTATCTTGGCAAGCCGTTGGCTAACCCAATACGACACGTAGTCGTTCGGCTTGCACAAAGCTTCGCTGATGAAATTTTCCATACTCATAAAACAAAAGCCAGCATAAGACGCGGCTGACGCGCCGGATATTTTGCTTCGCACGCGCTAAAAACTTGCAAGCCTGATGAACGGCACGCAGAAATATTACAACGCTATCGAAGCAGAATTATTTGGAAACACTTGAGGTTTGCGACCGATGGATGAAGGGTCGCAGAAGAAGTTTCACGAAAAGATGAATGAAGTGATTACAAGCATGACGATCACTAACCGTACCTGAGATGTAACGATAGGGTAGCCGCGACGATGAATTAAGTCAAGAAAAACTTGCTTGAGAAGTTTTTGAGTCCGTGATAGCGAAGCGGGATTTTAAAGCTAACAACTCTTTTATAATTTTTCACCGACACTTGTTTCGCTTGCCGGGCGACCTGAAAGCGAGTTTGGCGCGTTTAGGTTCGCGCCGTCGTCAACGCCGACGCCGAGGCGATCAACGAGTTCGCCGCCGAGCCAGCCCGTGAATAGGGCGAGTCCCGCGCCTGCGAATGAAAGCAAGTGATCAAAAGTTTCGGGACGCTCCGGCGCATCACGGCGCAGCCACCAGCTTCCGATGAATAAGAGAAGCACAACGACGTTGCCAAGCCCGTGCATCAACCCGACGGACTTGGCGCGCGTCGCTTGCGGAATGGCGAACCAATCGATCCAGCCGAAGGGGGCGGCGGCGAAACCGCCCAAGAGTCCGGCGACGATCATCCAGTAGGCGACCGTTGCCATCGTCGCGTTGCCGGTAAAGAGGTAAATGGCGTCGAAGATCACGGCCGTCGCCAAAAGCCCCAATGGAAAAACAACCAGTATCTGATGCACGGGGTGTCCGAGAATCTTTGCTCTGCTCTCCATAATTCACCTCTAATGAACAAGGCCAGACTTTTATTTGGAGGGATAATCGTGTCGCCAGCGCACGTTCGCTGACGAAAGCAGTGGACGCGGGCGGTAAATCGTCAAACGGCCGTTTTAGTTAAACTGATTCGCCGCCATAAAACATATTCGTCCGGGTAATTAATTTTATCATCGCTACGCAACATGCTCGCGGTTTCGACGATCACCGTCAACTCGGTGTAAACGACGGAGCATGGTGGACACTTTTCCAAGTGCGTGCTCACGCCCGTTTCTTTTCCATCGTCGAGTTCTCCGGCGTGGTAGTCGCTCAAGAGTTCAATGCTTTCTGCGCAATTCATTTCCGTACTCTCCAACGCTTTACTTATTCTTCAAACTTAATTGAGCTTCGCCTGCTGCCTGATCAGCTCTCGCAGTTTCAAACGCGCTTTGTGCAGTTGCGATTTCGACGTACCTTCGGCGATGCCGAGCATCCGCGCTATCTCTTCATGCTCGTGTCCCTCGACATCGTGGAGGACGAAGACAGTGCGATAGCCGGGCGCGAGTTTGGCGATGGCGTCTTCGAGCGCGATGCGGTCAATGATCGGCATCCGGTCGGCGTTCGCTGTTCCCTGCACTATTTGCACAGGCGTCTCGCCCTCGTCAGTCGTAAACTCTGTGCGCGTGCTCTTTTTGCGGAAGTGCATCAACACTTGATTGACCGTCATCCGGTGCAGCCACGTCGTAAACTGCGAATCGCCGCGAAAGCTGCCGATCTTCCGGTACAGATTCGTAAACACCTCTTGCGTTAAATCTTCCGCTTCCGTCGGGTTGCCCAACATGCGCAGGCAGAGGGAATAAACGCGCCTGAAATGGCGATGATACAACTGCTCGAAAGCTCCCGCGTCGCCCGCGCCCGCGCGCTTCGCCAACTCAACGTCCCCGACCGCATCGGGTTTATCGATCTCCACTACGCTCACTTAAAAATTTCCTTTTTTCTAGTCGCTGATTTGCCCGCTAGCATATCACGAATGATTGCTGCTTACATCCCGCCCTCACGCGATCTTTAATCAACGACTCGATAAGTCAAAAAACCTTAGATGATGTTTAAGCCCCTAATTGTTCGCTAACGTACAGACTATGCTTCGCAAGATTAATTAAACTTTCATTCACATCAAGGGGGAGGATAAGAGCTACGCGCTGTTGGTTTAGATGCCATGGTAAGCGCGTGGCTCTTATGTTTTTCGCACATGTCCGGCGCACACAGGAAACGTAAACTATCAACATTAACATTTCACACGTTCGTAAACTCAACCTCTTTACATCTTCACCTCCACCTGTCAATAATTAGGAAATAAATCAACTTCGCAAACGAACAAGGAGACGATATGCAAAGCGATGGCACTGCCCGCTCACTCACGCCGCTCGAAGTGGCAGACACCCTTCAATTCCCTTCACAAAACAATTACGAACAGGCGGAACGCCAATTCGTTGAATTTCTCGATACTGACGACCTAGACGCAAAGCTCGAACAGCAGCCCGCGCTCACACAATCATTCGATTCCGCTCTCGAAGCTGCGCTTGTAGCCGCTTACAAAGGCGAAAATTCTCCAGAGGCGCATCTGTTTTTACAGCGCGTGCTCTATCGCATCAATCGTCTTAAACTCTTCTGGTATGACGATCTGAATCGTTACAAGAACGAACGCGCAGAGTATTTGCGCCGCGTGCGCAACCGCGTCGAAGCCGAATGGCAAAGTTGGGAATCAGCGCAGTTGGACATTGAAGGATACCAAAACTCTGATGTGAAAGACGCGCTCACGCGTCGCGCCGGAGAAGACCTCGATCCGCCCGCGTCCGAAACGGGACGCTTCTTCCGCGATGAAGCGCGGGAAGCGGCTTATCGTCGCCTGCTCGAAATCTTTTCGCTCGACGGTCTTGTTGAAGCCAGCCAACTCTGCCGCACAATGGGCGGCGCATCGAACCGCATCCACGAGATGTTAACGCGCGTGCTTGTCGAAGAATACGGCGGCGGTCGCCTTCATCGCAAACATTCTTCTTACTTCAAAGTTATGCTTGACGACCTCAAGATGAACGCCGCGCCGGAAGGCTATTTTGATCGCACGCCTTGGGAAGTGCTCGCCAGCATCAACCTGAGCTTTCTATTGTCTGAGCGCAAGCTTTATTTCCTTCGCTACATCGGCGGCCTTATGTACACGGAAGTTTCTGTCCCCGCCGGATTTAGTCATTACCGCGAGGCGGCCGCGCGCCTTGGACTCTCAAAGGAAGCGATGGCTTACTGGGATTTGCACATCAAGGAAGACGAGAAGCACGGGCAATGGATGCTTAACGATGTCGCTCTTCCGCTCGCTGATCAATACAAAAAAGATGCTTGGCAACTTCTCCTTGGCTACGATCAGCAACGCTTTATGAGCGACCGCGCCGCCACCGCGATCATGCGCGAAGCCAAACAAGCTGACAGCCAAGCAGCAGCGTAAGCCTTCAAACAAGAAAGCAAATTTTCTCGATGAACGAACGCTGTACTTACCTTCTGCCGATCCGTCGCGTGCGCTTTAACGAAGCGGAAGCGGCGGATTTCGGGGAGTATTTTAAGCTTCTCGCTGCGGCCGGTTGCGAAGTGTTAGTCGTTGACGGGTCGCCCTCGGATGTTTTCAATCAACACGAGGCAGCGTGGGCGTGTTTGTGTCGTCACACCGCAGTTGATCCGCAACACACTTACCTCAACGGCAAAGTAAACGGCATCCACACCGGCGTTGCTCTCGCATCGTTCGAGTCAATCATCCAAGCCGACGACGACATTCGCTACACCGCCGACAACATCAATCGTATATGCTCGCTGCTTGAAGAGTATGAAATGGTGCGACCGCAAAATTTCTTACGACCGCTGCCGTGGTGGGCGCGGATGGAAGCGGCGCGGATGCTCGTTAACCGCGCCCTCTTGCCCGCCGGAGATTATCCGGGCACGTGCGGCTTCCGGCGCACGACGTTCCGGCGCGTCGGGCATTACGATGGCGATGTGCTCTTCGACAACGAAGAGATCGTCCGCCACTTTCGCTTGCGCGGCGCGAATATCCTCTACGCCAACGATTTCTTCATCCTCAAACGCCCGCCCACGCTCGCCAAATGGTTGGAGCAACGTCCGCGTCAAGCTTACGAAGATTTCGTGATGCGCCTGAAGACCTTTTTCTTCCTTCTCTTAATTCCCCTTGCGCTGTTGCTTCTCTTCAGTTTTGGCTGGAAGGCTTTACTCATTTACGTCTCCTTCGTCTCTTTCGGAAGCGCGCTTCTTGCAATACGTGGACGGCGCAATGGCGCGAATAAAGTCTTTCCTTTCTTCGTCTGCCTCTACGCTCCCCTCTGGTTCTTCGAGCGCAGCCTGAGCAGCTACTGGGCGCTCTACTGGCGCGCAAGGCACGGCGGCTACCCGTTCGGCGACCGCTTACTCGTAAAAGGCACAGGGCGCGCGTGGGTGGCAGGTGGCAAAACGAGATTGCAGTAAGTTTCGGATCGCGCAATGAAGGAAACAGAAGATAACGGAACATGTGTGGAGGAATTAGGCGATCTGCCTCCCGACGAGTTTCGTCGGCATCTCCACGCGGTCGCTGATTGGATCGCGGATTACCGTGAAGGCATCGCTTCGCGCCGCGTCTCGCCGGACGCCGAACCCGGCGCGGTCGCAAACACTTTGCCCCACGCGCCGCCCGAACATTCCGAATCGTTAGACACGATCATCGCCGATTTTGATCGCGTCATTGTTCCGAATCTCGTTCACTGGGGGCATCCGCAGTTTTTAGGTTACTTCGGCAGCACGACGAATGCGCCCGGCATTCTCGGCGAAATGCTTGCCGCCGCCTTAAACGTCTCAGCGATGACGTGGCGCACCTCGCCCGCCGCAACCGAATTAGAGAGCGTCGTCCTCTCGTGGCTGCGCCAGATGCTCGGTCTTCCCGCGAACCTCAAAGGCATCGTTTATGACACGGCCTCCGTCGCCATTCTTCACGCGCTTGCGGCAGCCCGCGAAGCTATTAACCTTGATGTGCGAAAAAATGGATTGGCAGGACGCAGCGAAGTTCCGACGATGCGCATTTACACTTCTGATCAAGCGCATAGCTCGATTGAGAAAGCGGCGATCATGCTTGGGATCGGGGAAGAAAACGTCCGCCGCGTTGAAAGCGATGATGATTTCCGTTTGAGCGTTGAAGCGTTGCGCGCCGCAATCAACAAAGATTTACAAAACGGTTATCGCCCGCTCGCAGTTGTCGCCACGGTCGGCACAACTTCGGCGACGAGCGTTGATCCTGTGCCGGAAATCGCTGCCCTCTGTCATGAGTATGATCTCTGGCTGCATGTTGATGCAGCTTACGGCGGCGCGCTTGCGCTCTTGCCCGAAGGACGGTGGGCGATGATGGGAGTTGAAGCGGCGGATTCCGTCGTCGTCAATCCACACAAGTGGCTTTTCGTGCCGCTTGATTTCAGCGCGCTGTACACAAAACATCCTGAGTTGCTGCGCCGCACGTTCGCTTTAACGCCGGAATATTTGCGCGGCGACGCGAGCGCTCACGAAGAGAATTACATGGACTACGGGATTCAACTCGGACGCCGCTTTCGCGCTCTCAAAGCGTGGATGGTGTTTCGCGCGTTCGGGCGTGAAGGCTTGATCGCGCGCATCCGTGAACATTGTCGCCTCGCGCGCACGTTCGCGTCGTGGGTTGACGGCGAAAACGATTTCCAACTCCTCGCGCCCGTGACGATGGGTGTCGTCTGCTTTCAAGCTCTGCCAAATGTTGAGCAAGAATTTCCGCCTGCAATCATAAACAAATTCAACGTCACGCTCGTTGAGCGAATTAATCGCACCGGCAAAGCATACTTGACGCGAACCGAACTGCGCGGGCAGACGGTCGCGCGTCTTGCAATCGGAAACGTCTTAACGACCGAGGAACATTTAAAGGAAGTGTGGACGCTGATCAAAAGCGAAGCAGAACTTTTGCGCGCGGAAGATTTGCAAGCTCTCTGAAAAACGTCATTGCGCAATCAGATCGCGGCTTCATTTAATTTTGCGCGTTGTCATCGAAGATGATGCTCAAGCAGGTAAGGCTGCCTTCTGCTTTGCGAAATTCGGAAACATCAATCTGCTCGACGCGGTCGTGAACGCGACTCACGAGGTCAAACGTTTCCGTTGACCCAGCATCAACGCAGACGGAGCCGTTGACCCGCACCGCGTTTGCCGCCCAAGGCTCGCTTTCCGGCACGTGAAGAATGTTTAGATTTTCAAAAGGCGTGAGATCAACCCAGCGCGGATTCGCAAGCAAAGTTTCATCGTTAAGAAATGTGCAGGCGGTTTTTAAGTGCAAGCATTTTTTCACTTCGACGGATGTCACGCGATAACCGCGCGGCTCTAACAAACGCTTTAGCTCCGCAACGCCTCCCTCGTTCGTGCGGCAGGAGACACCGATGTAGATGTTCTTTCCCGCCTGCAAGCAATCGCCGCCTTCAATCGTGGCCGGAAGCGCGACGCGCTCAACGTTGCGATATTTAACGATCTCTTTTTCCACTCCCGCAGTCTCATCACGCCGCGAAAGAGCGCCCATACGGGTAACGATTGCTAAATCATCTGTGACAATCGCGGTGTCTTCGATGAAACATGAATCGGGAAATGCCGCGTTCGCCGTCAGCTTAACAACTTTTGCGCCGCACCGCTCAAGCATCCTGCAATAAGCCGCGTGCTGTTCCACGGCTCGTTCATAATCCACCCGCTCGCGTTCGACGTAAGTTAATTCGCAATCTTCAATCAGCGGAGACACGATGTGCGTTAAAGCCACCAGCATGTTTTAAAGTTATTTCCTTCGGCTTGAGATTTGCGAAAATGCTATCAGCAAACGAATGCAATGGTTTGTATTTATGGTCACGAAAGTGCGGCGGATGCGCTCGTTGCCAAAGCGAAGATCGCTTGTTCTTGAAGTGAAGATTATGTTTATTCGTCTTAAATCGGCGTGAACTTCTTTTCCCGCAAGTGTCCGAATTCTTCATTCTTCGGTAAACTTCCGCCTCACAGTTTCAGAAAAGAACGGGGTGGGAAATGCAGAGAGAAAAAGTTTTAGGAATCATTCTCGCGGGCGGAGTAGGAGGACGGCTTGACGTGTTGACCGAGCGGCGCGCGAAACCGGCGATGCCGTTTGCCGGTGTCTATCGCCTTATTGATTTCGCGCTCAGCAACTGCGTCCATAGTCGCATCGAAGACGTATGGGTGATCGAACAATATCAACCGCATTCTTTGAACGAACACTTGGCGAACGGCCGCCCTTGGGATTTAGATCGCACTTACGGCGGGCTGCAAGTGCTTCCGCCATACATCAGCAAGACCGATGAGGGCGGCTTCGCCGAAGGCAACGCAGATGCGATCTATCGTAATAAAAATTTCATACAAGAATTTGACCCGGACATTCTTTTGGTCTTAAGCGCCGATCACATTTACAAACTCGATTTTGAAAATGTGATTGACAATCACATCGAACGCGAAGCGGACGCAACCATCGTGACGACGCAAATCCCGCTTGCGGAAGCCGCACGTTTCGGCAACGTTAAGACGAACGCTGAAGGGCGCGTGACGGAGTTTTATTACAAGCCCGACGAACCGCAAAGCGATTTGGTGACGACAGAGGTTTTCGTTTATGACGCGCGTTTGCTTCTCGCCACGCTCGATGAACTCGCCGGAGCGGGTAAAAAGAAACGAACCGGATCGAATAAAAAAGATAACGGTAAATCGCCGCTCAAAGATTTCGGACATGAATTGCTCCCGAAGCTTGTGCGCGATAATCGTGTTTACGAATATCGTCTTGAATGCTACTGGCGCGATGTCGGCACAGTCGAAAGTTATTGGCAGGGACACATGGATTTGCTTGCCGATGAACCCTCGCTAAAATTGGACGATGCAAGATGGCCTATTTTAACTTTCGGCACGCAGCGTCTGCCCGCGCACATTCACAAAACGGCGAGCATCGAAAACAGCTTGATCTCTGCCGGTTGCTCGATCAGCGGGCGCGTTGTCCGTTCTGTGCTTGCTCCCGGCGTCGTCGTTGAACAGGGCGCGACGGTGCGCGATTCCGTGTTGTTACACGGCGTCGTCGTTCAATCCGGCGCGGAAGTTGATCAAGCGATTCTGGATGAGAACGTGCAAGTTGGGAAGAGTGCGATGGTCGGCAAGAAGAAGGCGAAGGGTAAAATGAAAAAGGAACTTGATCTCAACGAGCAGATCACGCTCGTCGGGCTAGACGTGCGCATTCCGGCGCGAAAGCAGATCGAAGCGGGAGCGCGCATCAAACCCCGCGCGAACGGAAAAGATATTGAGGAGAAATGATGTCGGAGATTCTACATCGAATTACTTCCTACCTGCTGATCGCGTTGGGCATCGTGCACACGTCTTTGACGCCCGTGTTTATGAGCAGACTTTCGCCCGGCGCAATGTGGTTTGCGGGCGCGGGGCTGGCGATGGTGGTGCTCGGCTTTCTTAACGTTTGTTTGCGGAGAGATGCGGGGCGCGACAGAGTCGTTCGACTTCTCTGCCACGTTGCCAACGTAGTTTTTACGATGTTTGGCGGATTGACGGCGTTTGTTATCAACGAGCCGCAAGGATACTTCGGGTTGGTGCTGTTGTCAGTTCTCACCGTAACATCATTCACGTTCGTGAAACGCCGCTCGGAGGAATGAAGTTTTAAACTGAAACTCGCCGGAACCTTCAATATATTTTCGCGTAAACGTCGCGTGGAATGTTTGACCGTCGTAACATTTACGCGCGAGCACCTCAAACCCTTCTACTTGTTAGCGGTGGAATCAAAAATGATCGTCCTCGACTGCTTGCAGGGGAAGCGCAGTGACAGTGTGTCCGTTGGCGGAGGCGCGTCCCCACGCGCTCGTCTGCCAATTATCGGTTTTCTCCGTGACGTGAATCCATGCGGGAAGATCAAACAGCAGAAGCTCAGCGAGCGCGTTCACATACGGCTCGTACATCCCGCGCAACTCGGCGAGTCGCGCTTCGGCCGTCGGTTCGTTGCACAGGGTCACACCCGCAGAGGCGAGCGCGTCGCGCAGTTGTAGAAAGCGTTCGTGAGGCAAACGGTCGGGTTCAGGCGCAAGCGGCGGCGTCAAAAACACTTGCGAGAGATCGACCATCGCGTGACGCGCCATCGCAAAAGTCAAACGCGCTTGTCTCGACGGCGCGCCGCGCACGCCCGTCATCACGAGCGCGCACGTATCAAGCACAGTCGTCAATGCGGCGAGCCAAGATTGGTTGTCGTGCTGCGAACGGAAATAGCTCAGCACCGGGTAAGAGAGATGGCTCTCCATCAACTCTGCCGCCCAACGCTCCCATTCGCGCAACAGAGAGTTAAGTTCATCGAGATTATTTCCCTCGCCGTGACGACGCAGCAACTCGGACGCGCTCGGCGGCGACCCGGCGCGTGCGTCTAATAGCGAGATGCTCACTTCGCGGCGCGAAAACGCTTGGGAGAGTATGGGCAGGTAGCCGATGATCATAGCGACGAACCCAAGTCCCGTCGCCGCCTCTGCAACGGAGATAAAACGTCCGAGCGATTCGCGCGGTGACACATCGCCATAGCCGAGCGTTACAAAAGTTTCGCCGCTCATGTAAAGGTAAGTGCCGAATGTCGCCACACCTTCCGGCGCGTTCACAGGCGATTGAAGCGCCCACTGGATCATCGCGTAAGCAACGATCAACCCGAACGCCCAGACGCACAGCAACACGATCAGCGAAAGCGGCCCGAAGTAACTTAGAACAGTTTCGTGCTGCTTCTTACTATGTATAGACTGCGCCAACATGCGCCACGGAACCCACGTCGTGCGATAAAAACCGCGCGTCAAGCGAAATCGCCGCGTCACACGGCGCGGCAACACGATTGACTCGAAAGCGTCCCACAGAATGGCGAACAGAAGCGCACAACCGATGATGACCAAAAGCGCGGACATAATGCTCAAGCCCTTTCTCTTACTGCGAACCTCCGCTTCAGCATTGGAAGCGTTCTTTCATCTGTGCGAAACGTATTGACAACTCGTCTCTCACCCGCCGTGCATAAACTCAGGGTAAAGCGCCATGCCGCCGTCGGCGTAGAGCACCGCGCCCGTGACATAACTTGCTTCGTCCGAACAGAGAAAGGCGACGACGGAAGCGATCTCTTCGGGTTGTCCCATGCGCTCAGAAGGAATCTTGCGCAGCAAATCTTTCAGGCCTTGCGGGTCGCTCCACACGTTGCGGTTGATCGGCGTCGCAATCGCGCCGGGCGCAACCGAGTTAACGCGAACTTTTTGGTTCGCAAGTTCGAGCGCGATGGTTTTCGTCATCATGTCCATTCCCGCCTTCGCCGCGCAATAGTGTGCGAAGCCGCCCCACGGAATGATTTGATGAACAGATGTGATGTTGACGATTGCGCCGCCCCGCTCATTCTTCACCATCAGCCGCGCCGCTCGCTGCGCGCAAAGGAAAGCTCCCGTAAGATCAACATCAATCACTTTCCGCCACGCGTCAAGCGGCATCTCTAAAAACGGGTGATGAGTTTCCATCCCGGCGTTGTTAACGAGAATGTCCAAGCCGCCGAAGTCGCCCGCGGCGCGCCCGATCATCGCATCAACCTGCTCTTCGCTCGTCACATCGGCTTGCGCGGCAAACGCTTTTCCGCCGCCCGCCTTAATCTCATTCACAACTTCATCAGCCGCCTGCGGGTTAACAACGAAGTTAATGCACACGGACGCTCCTTCTTGCGCCAGCCGTAACGCAATCGCGCGCCCGATACCGCTATTCGCTCCCGTGACAAGCGCGCGTCGCCCTTCAAGCCGACGCGCTGTTTGCGTTGGCGTCACGTTTTCTTGATCGCTCACTCTTCTCTCGCCTCCTCACAGATTTATAAACTCTATCAACATACGTTTCTCTACTGAAACGCGACGGTGAAATCGCGCCCTTCCCAATTTCCCTTTTCCGTCCAGCGAAAAGTAAACTTCAGCACATCGCCGCTTTCAAATTCTTTCGGCGCAAACTCATACGCGAAGATGCCGAGTCCCTCGTCTTCCAATTCCGCATCATGCGCGCTCGCCCATTCGTTCGCCGTCCAATGCAACACGGTGGGCGCATAGACCTCAATGCGCAATCTCATGTTTCTGTTGGCCGCGCGCAGTTTGTTGTTGAACAACCACACTTGCAGATCGCTCTCGACACCTTCTTCAACATAACGCCTTCGCGCCGGCTCAACCAAATCGAAAACTTTACCGTCGCGCCGCGAACGCAGCAGCTTAACGTACTCGCCGTGTGCCCATACGAGCGGCATCGCCGAACCCGTCGGGCGTCCGAAGTACATCGCTTTTTCCGGGATGTCTGCCGCGTCCCAAACTTGTTCGGGGATCATCGCGCCCGCATTCGCAAAGCATTCCATCGCTTTCACGTACTCGACTGTCTCGCGCCCAGCGGCAATTTCGTAATGCGCGCGTTCGCCCGCAAGCAGCGGCCACGCGCGCCCGACTCCCGTGCCGTCAAAGGCCGACCCGTCCGCCTTCTGCCCGTAGCCATCATGATTATAACGACGCCACACCGCGCCGCACGGCGTTTCGATTTTCAAGACGCGGTCGTAAACATCAATTGTTTTCGTCACGTGTTCATCCGTCGCGGCGCGAATGCCGTAGCGGACGAGTTCGAGGAAGCCGCCATCAATGATGTCATAGACGGGAAAGCCGGATTGTTCGGCCGGAATGTTGTTGATGTGAATAACGCCCGTGTTCGGATCGCGATCTGATTCGAGCGTGTCCGGGTTAATCGAATCAAGGCGCACGTAGTATTCGCCCTCGCCGTCTGCGTCCGCGAGCGTGCCGCGCGTGGTAAACGTCCAGCGTTCGACGTTCGTCGCCCAGTAATCCGCCGTGCGCAAGAATATCTTCGCCGCTTGGCTATCGCCGCGCGCCTCAGCCATCAGCGACGCGCAGATGAGCGCGGCGATCTCGGCCGCGAGCGTCGAAGGCGAAATCCCCGCGTCCTCTTCCCAACGCTCCTGCGGCGATGCGGGCCCATGACGCAAAATGTAAGCCGCGCTCCGGCGCGCCATCGGGTAAGGATCGAAGCCGTCGAGCAACTTCAAATTCTCCAAACGCCACGCGAGCATAATGGGGAAAGCCGATTCGTCGAGTTGGATGCCACTCCAGTAGGGGCGACCGTCCACCCAGCAGTTCTGCGGCATCCCGCCGTCCGCGAGTTGGATCGAAGCGAGATAGCGCAGCACGCGCAAAGGAAGTTTGATGTCGCCCGCCGCGAGCGCCGCGCTTGCTGACTGACAAAGATCGCGCGGCCAGACAAGGTGATAACCGCCCAACTCTTGATCACCGTGAATCTCACCCCACGGGATCGAGAGCGACGCGCATACCGCTCCTTCATTCCTGCGGTCTTCATGCGCGCGCACGATCATCGCGCTTGTGTAGTAAGTCCTTCCCTTATCCCCGCCCTCCTTGCTCAAATCGAGCAAAGAGTCGCAGTAATCTCTCCACCCCTTAATGTATTCCGCGCGCGCTTTCGCCCAACCGCGTTCGAGCGACGAGAGAGCCGTGCGCGCCGCTTCCTCGTATGACGCGCCGAAACCAATTGCCAAAGTCCATTCGCGCTTTTGCGACGTATCGAGTTCGCCCGTGAGCGCGATATTGCCGTCGGTCGCTGAATCAAACTCCCAATCCATTGTTAGATTATCGTGCAGGTCGAGCCAGCCGTCGCTATGTCCTACGAAGCCGCACGAGCGTTTGTGAAAAGGAACAGAGGCGACGACGGCGAGCGCTGTTCCTGAACGCTCCGCCACAAGCACTTCACGATCATCAATCCGTATCACACGCCCGTTATTTCCCATGCCTTGATTGCCGAGATGCGGCGCGACGAGGCAAAAGATTTTGTATTTTTCCGCTCCCGGTTGAAGCGCCTCAAACTTTGTGCGAACGAGCACGACGGGCGCGCACGGGTCGGTGATCGTTTCCTTCACAATGCGGTAGCGCCCGCCCCTGTCCGTGTTCGTTTGGCGAAAAGCGAGCGTGCGCCTTTCCGCATATTCGAGATGGTGATCGAGGTCGCGCTTCTCTTCGTGAAAGAACGTGCGCCCGTCGGTGATGAGATACTGCATGTCGCGCGTGTTAGCACAATCAACGCGCGGGAAGTAAATCTCATTGATGATGCCGTAGGCGAGCGTAAACCACACGGGCGAATCTTTGGAAAGCGCCGTGCCGACGCCTTCTTTTGAACTCGATGTCCAACGCGCCTCCGTTCCCGGATGCCCGAACGCTTCACCCTTGCTTGTGTTCATCTACTTGTTTCGCCTTTCCGTCTGAAACACTTAAAGCATCTCGAAAATTTTTAGCCTTCATTTTCCGCGCCCCCGCGCCTTCCCTCTGTGGCGTCTTTGTCCCAAACGCATTAACGCCACAAGACGACGATTGCTTTATTGTCGTAATCAGTGCCGAAAAGTTTGCGAATGAATAAAATCCTCTCGCCATATAGTGTGGCACACACGTTGCGATCTATGAGCAGCTACGCGCGAAGGCACATGAACACTAATCAAACGCAGAAACAAGCTCTGAGCAGGAACCTTCAGCAAACTCGTCGCCAACGCCAAGCGATGTCGCACGCAGCAGGGCGCAACGTTTTGTCGCATCTGTTAGTTGTCTTTTCTTTTCTTCTCGTCTTCGTTCTCGCTTCATCTTTTTCGTGCGCGCGTCGCCAGCCTGTGCAAGAGACGGTGACGACCGATGCGCGGAGCACGCAAGTTAATTCAACGCCGGTAACGCTTGCGCGCCCGCCGCAACTTCCCGCGCGCGACGCTGACGTTGAAGCAGCCGGCGACTTTATCGCCGCCGCCGTCACCCACCTGCGCAAGCATCGCAACACGGCCGCGCTCGCTTCACTTTCGGGGGCGAAAGCGGCCGCTGCACGCGCCATTCGCAATAACCCGCAAAAAAAAACTCTCTGCGACCGACTCCATGAAAGCCTGAAGAATATCGAAACGGCCGAGAGCACGATAGAACGCGGCAAACCCGATGACGCCGTTCGGCAATTAAGCCGAATTGACGACGCGCTCGATCATATCAGTCAACTCGATTAATCGTTTTACTCGTCGCTCAACTTAACGCCGAAACGCTGCGCCATGCGGTAAAGCGTGCGCCGATCAATGCCCATGATCTCGGCGGCGCGCGAACGATTGCTGCCGACCTGCTCAAGCACGTGCAGGAGATAACGCCGTTCGAGTTCATCGAGCGTCACGAGATCGCCGTAGAGCGCGGCTAAGTTGGAATTCCCCGCTCTGCCCTTTGCGTGTTGCGCGTCTTCCGCCTCTAACTTCGGCGGCAAATCTTCGACGCCAACAATTCTCGCCCGCGCGCGCAACACCGCGTACTCCACTGCCGACTCAGGCTCGCGCACGTTGCCCGGCCACTTGTAAGCCTTAAGCGCGGCGAGCGCATCTTCGGCGAAGTGTAAACGCTTTCCCGCGTTTTCGGCGGCCGTGCGAAGAAAACGTTCGGCAAGCAAAGGAATGTCGCTTGCCCGCTCGCGAAGAGGTGGCACGCGCAGCGTAAAGACGCTCAGGCGGTAATACAAATCTTCACGAAACTTGCCCGCCTTAACTTCCGCTTCGAGGTCGCGGTTCGTTGCTGCCACCACACGTGCGTCAATTTGCATCGTGCGCGTCGAGCCGACGCGACGTATCTCGCCTTCTTGCAGGGAGCGCAAGAATTTAACTTGCATCGCAGAGCTCGTCTCGCCCACTTCATCTAAAAAGAGCGTGCCGCCTTCGGCTTCTTCCCACAAACCTTTGCGCTCACCGACCGCTCCGGTAAAAGCTCCGCGCGCGTGACCGAAGAGTTCCGCTTCCAGAAGCGTTTCGGTGAGCGCGCCGCAGTTGACGGCGACGAA
>JACDAW010000060.1 GCA_013695245.1 Pyrinomonadaceae bacterium
GCACAGACATCACCGCCACATTCTCTGCCAACTCTTGCTGGTTAATTTTGTCGAGCGTGTCGGCTGGCGTGTGGTGATAGTTGAAATACGCGCGGTTGTCTTGCAACAATCCGAAGGCGGGCACACCAGCGGCGGCTAACGGCGAGATGTCGGCTTCCGTATCATCAACGAGGCGCAGCACGCCCGCGCCCTGACTCTGCAAAACGTTTGAGACGGGTTGCAGCAAGGGCAGCAGTTCGGGTTTGCCCATCGCGTCGAAGCCGAGCGCGTGACCCGCGCCGCGGTCGCTTTCAATCGCGGCGTAATGATTAGCGACTTCGCCCGCGTGATTCTGCGCGTAGGTGCGACCGCCGACTAATCCGTTCTCTTCGTTCATCCATGCGACAACGCGGAGCGTGCGGCGCGGTCGCAAGCGAAGTTGTTTGAAAAGCTGCGCGGTCGCCATGGCCATCGCCACACCCGCCGCATCGTCAATCGCGCCTGTGCCCAAATCCCACGAATCGAGATGCCCGGAGACGATCACGACTTGCTCCGGTTGCTCGCTGCCCTTTATGTCGCCGATCACGTTGTAGCTGATGGCATCAGGCAAACGTTGCGGCGTGAGCAGTAAGCGCATACGCACTCTGCCTTGCCGAGCGAGATGAGCGATCAAATCGGCATCTTCGGCCGTAACGGCGGCGGCCGGAATCTGTGGTGCGTCCGTTGCGTAGCGCGTTGCGCCGGTGTGCGGCAAACGATAGTTCGCTCCACCGACGGAACGCACGAGCGCCACGCTTGCGCCGAGACGCGCCGCCGCGCTTGCCCCTGCGCCGCGATAAGCAACCGCTTCGCCGTAAGCTTCGCCGCTATAACCTGACTCGGCAAGTCGTTGATCGAAAGAGTAGTTGAACAACACGATCTTGCCCGCCACTCTTCCGCGTCCCAACGTTTGAAGTTCGCTGAAATCTTTAACGACAACGACCTCGTTCGTGATCCCGGTCGCGGGCGTCGCCACGCTTCCGCCGAGCGCGGTCAAAACTATTTTCTGCGTCAATCCGTTCGCCTGTCCCGGGTATTCGACGAGCGCACCCTGCTCTTCGCCACGCACCCAATGCGGAACGCTCAGTTTCTCCAACTGCACTTCAAGCCCCTGCCGTCGCATCTCGCTCGCCACGTATTCGACGGCCGCCTGCGCCCCCGCCGAACCGCTTAAGCGAGGGCCGATGTTGTTTGTCAGATAAGCCGTCTGGCGATAAGCGTAATCGCTTACGAGCGCCGCCTGTTGGATGCGCCGTAATTCATCCAAAAGTTGCGATGAATAAGGACTCGGAGTTTGCGAGGGCTGTCCCTGTTGAGCGAAGGCAAGAAGATTGCCGAAGAGAGAAAGAACGACGGCAAGAGTAATCGTCGAGACACGTTTTTGTGTTTGCATCAAAGTTAAAATTCCAGCCCTTTAGCGTAAAAGTTTTGTTCGTGGCGATGAAGTTAGGATAAAGTTTTGAGCATCGGCAAACACGACGCGTGACCGAGAATGCGGTCGCCCGCTTTCAGCATCGAAGCGGTCGGCGTCCAGCCTCTCGCCAAACGCGCTTGGAGCAATTCGTCCGCATCCGGTTGATGATCCCAGACGGCAACTGCCGTCACACTGCCAAGTCAGGTCGTGTCAAATACGAGCACGAGATTATCACGAAACGGAATTACGACATCATGACTAAATTCATCTTGAACGACGACATCCGAAACCACGCCGCGCAGAAAAGCTCCCGTCTCGTCATCTAGCGCCCACCGCATTACATCGTTAAGATTCTGCCGGTCGCGCAGTTCGTCTGCGATTGCCGCAAGCTGTTGGAGCGAAAGATTTGCGTGGTTAAAAACTCGCATCGCGTCGTTCCTCTCATCTAATAGAAAACGGAATGCTCCGCAAAAATCCGAAACGCATCATTTCGCAAACGCTTCATTAAACCGCTTCGTGATTGTAACTCATCACGCGCAACCGTAAAGAGAATTGTGAAAGAAAAAGAGGAGCGGTTGATTTCTCAACGCCCCTCGTTCTCATTTAAAGCTAATGTGAAATGCTAAAGATTTAATTTGTCGTTGTTAGCGGCGAGAGATGCACGCGACCATTGATGCCGGAGAGTGAGAGCGGCGTGCCGCCTGCGCCGATGCGGGTGCTGTAGTTTGAGCGATCTTCGCCGTGCTCTATGCTGACGTTCGGCAAATCAGATTCGACGCGGCCGTTAATGCCGCGCACGCTTAAGTCGGCGTTGACCCCAGCGGCGATGTTTAAATTGATCGCGCCATTGACGCCGTTGATCCGCGCGCCGCGTCCGCCGAGTTGACTGATGCCGAGATTCACGCTGCCGTTAACGCCTGAAACTTCCGCATCGCTTGTTGACATCGCACTAACTTCGACGCGGCCATTGATGCCGTCCAAACTGAGTGTGCCTTCGGTTGCGCCGACCGTAACTTTACCGTTAGTGCCGCGCACGCGCAGATCAATGCGGCGCGGAAGGCGCATTGTAACTTCCTGTTTCGCTCCCCCGCGCCACCAACCGCCCCAAAGCTGTTTCCAAAAACTGCCGCGCGCATTTTCAGTTCGGACGAGTATGCTCGTCGGCGTGTGTTCGAGCACGACGCGATTGCGCGCAAGAGATTCAGCGTCGCGCGCGCTGCGCGTGATGTGAACTTCGGCGGTGTTCGTGTCGGCGGTTTCGATCAGTACGGGGCCGTTAATGCCGCGCACTTCAACCGTCGCGCCGGGCGAAAGCTCGAAAGTTTCGTGAATCTCTGTAGGCTGCGCTTCTGAAGTTTCCGAACCACGAAACGGATTTAACACCACCACCGCCGCCACGCCGAGAAACAAAGTGATGGCGATCACAAGAAGCGCGATCAACAATTTACTTTTCATTTGGATTCTACCCCGATTCTTTCGCTGTGTGCGTGCTTACACTTAAGAAACGAAAAGAGCGCTTAATAGGTTCAACTTATTTCAGGAGATTTACGGTAAATAGTTTTGCCGGAGGATAATACGTGATATTTTCGCTTGAAATAAAGAGATTACAAGATCGAAACGACATGAATGAAGTGCAACACTAATGACGCAATCAAGAATTGACATCTTCGCACAGATGGCGCGCGAGCAACCCGACGACGCGATGATCTCTTACGGTCTCGCCAGCGAATATATGAAA